>JAFUTM010000127.1 GCA_017484235.1 Selenomonadaceae bacterium | reverse complement strand
TATTCGCGTCTTTGATATTGATTCTAAACGCTCATTGAAAAATAATGATAGTATAATTATTTTACCGCTGGCACTCGTATCAGATTTATCAGATGCAGCCTCCATTATATCATATCTTAATGACGGCCTGGTAGTTTTTGATGAGCCGGATCGCATTATTGAAAATATTAAACGTTTGACTATCGAAAATAAAAAGGCGAATATTTTATCGTTTGAACATTTAATTTGTAATGATAATGCAGCGCTATTTTTTGTATCATTACTGCCAAAAAAAATTGACAATGTTAAAGTATCTGACATCATTCATTTTAGTGCTAATGCCATTGCCTCGTTTCAAGGTCATTTAGAACTTATGGTTCCGGCACTTCATCGCTGGATTAACAGTGACTGTCGAATTTTATTTTTACTTGATAACAATGTTAAAATTCATCGTATTTCTGATTTTTTGCGTCACAATAATATACACAGTCCAAATATTACCTTCATTGAAGGTTCAATTCATCACGGATTCTTTTTATCTTCTTCAAATTTAGTTGTTATATCAGATAATGAAATCTTTGGGCAGCCTCATAAAAAGCAAGTTACGTCGACAAAAAAGAAATCAAACTTAGACTTTTTTAAAGATATTAATGCCGGAGATTATATTGTTCATTCAAAACACGGTATTGGTAAATTTATGGGCGTCATATCTATGGATATTGGCGGCTGCGTCAGAGATTATCTTAAAATTCAATATTACGGTGAAGACAAATTATTTTTGCCGACAGATCAGCTCCACTTTATACATAAATATGTTTCTGTTGGCGATTCAATTCCTAAACTGTCACGATTAAATACTTCTGATTGGAGCCGCGCAAAATCAAAGGCCAGTGCGGCGGCTGAAGATATCGCTCATAAACTGATTGATATTTATGCGAGGCGTCATCAATCTTCAGGTTTTGCCTTTGCGCCAGATGATGCACTCCAAGCCGAGTTTGAAGATGCCTGCGATTTTGAATTAACTGCCGACCAGGCACGAACGCTAAGTGAAGTAAAAGCTGATATGGAAGCCGACCGCCCTATGGACAGATTAATTTGCGGCGATGTTGGATTTGGAAAAACGGAAATTGCAATTCGTGCTGCATTTAAAGCGGCGATGAATGGAAAGCAAGTCGCTGTTTTAGTACCGACGACTGTTTTGGCACAGCAGCATTATCAAACTTTTACTAAACGGTTTAATGGCTTTTTACCAACCGTTGGATTATTGAGCCGCTTTCGTTCACCTGCGCAGCAGAATGAAACACTTAAACAGATTAAAGACGGCACGCTGGATATTTTAATTGGAACTCACGCAGTTTTAAATTCTAACAGGGTTCATTTTAAAAATTTAGGTCTCTTTATAATTGATGAAGAACAGCGTTTCGGTGTTAAGCAAAAAGATAAGTTTCGTGATTTATCGTCGGGCGTCGATGTCCTTTCACTTAGTGCAACGCCTATTCCAAGATCACTTCATATGTCACTTGTCGGTGCCAGAGATTTAAGTGTCATTGAGACTGCGCCATTGGACCGATTTCCTGTTCAGACATATGTTATTGAAAGTGATGATTTTGTTATCAGTGAAGCAATAACTCGCGAACTAAATCGTGGCGGTCAGATTTTTTTCGTCTACAATCGGATTGATACAATTGATACGATGAAAGAACATATCCAGGAACTGGTGCCCGAAGCCAAGATTAAAACAGCGCACGCTCAAATGTCCAATGAATATCTGGAAAGAATTATGATGGAATTTTACGAGGGCGAATTTGACATTTTATTGACGACGACTATTATTGAAAATGGTCTTGACGTTGCAAATGCCAACACTTTAATCGTCTATAACGCCGATCATTTTGGTCTTTCGCAGTTATATCAGCTGCGCGGTCGAGTTGGTCGCTCTAACAGGCTTGCCTTTGCATATTTTATGTTTAATCCTGATAAAGTTCTATCATCAGTTGCGGATAAACGACTGCAGGCAATTAAAGATTTTGCTCAACTTGGTGCCTCATTCAATATTGCCTTGCGTGATCTTCAGATTCGCGGTGCCGGCAATCTTTTAGGTTCTCAGCAACACGGTCACATAGCCGGCGTAGGCTTTGCATTGTATTCACGTCTATTGGAGAACGCAATTAATAACTTAAGACGGCAAGGCGGTCAAATTAAAACTAAAATTGACGACTTGGATAACAATATTGAAGAGGCTGCACCTAATTTGAGCTTTCACATTGATGCTTTTTTCGACGACGAGTTTATTCCCAGCTCAACACTCAAATTGCAATTTTATCAGAAGCTGGCCAATTTTACTTCCGTTGCAGATGTATTTAAATTTTCCGAAGAACTGGAAGATCGATTTGGAAAACTTCCGAACAGTGCACAAAATTTGATTCACCTAACCATTATAAAACTTTACGCAAAAGCACTCCATATTGTATCTATAATTGAAAAAGATGATTTTATTACGATACAATTGCCAACTTACTTCGTCGCGAAACCGGAATTGTTGAGCGTACTCACGGCACGGTTGAAAAATAATTTAATTATTCTATCCAGACAGAATATGATGAAACTCAAAATTACACCTAAAGTTAAGAAAAAACTACTGCCAATAATAATGCTGATATTAAAAACTTTGCTAATCAAAAAATAAAATGCGCGGCTTATATTAAACGGTTTTATATTTTAAATTTTTATGATATAATACAAACGAGGAGATACAATGATAAACAATAATGAATTACCAACGCTGCAATGGTTTCCTGGTCATATGAAAAAGGCGCAGCGACTCATCGAAGAAAATCTTAAACTTGTTGATATTGTAATTGAAGTTCTTGATGCCAGAATACCGTTCAGCAGTCAAAATCCAATGCTCAAAGACATTTTGAATGGCAAGTTAAG
>JAFUTM010000126.1 GCA_017484235.1 Selenomonadaceae bacterium | reverse complement strand
TATGCTCCGATTGAAATAACGAGCTGGAGTTTTGCAAGCCTATCGAAAAAGGAAGATATCATATCCTCGGTCAAAATGTTAAAAACTGATGTGTCCAGCCAAATGAGTGAATTTCAATTTGGCTTAAGTAGATTGTTATGGCCACTATTTATTATATCTTCCGCAATATTGCTGATACTATTACTTATATTATTTAGATTTGGAATAAAATCATCAGACAAATTTGTCAAGCCGATACAAGAATTAACTGTCGGCGTGAAAGATATAGCGAGTGGTGATTTTGACAAGAAGTTAGATATACGCACCGGTGATGAGATTGAAAGTTTAGCGGTATGTTTCAATACAATGACGGACGAGCTGAAGACATATATTGAGAACCTGACGAAAGCGACGGCCGACAAAGAACGAATTGCGACTGAGCTGAACGTGGCGACTAATATACAAATATCGATGCTACCAAGAGATTTTGATTTCAATCGCGACGACTTTGAGATATATGCGACGATGAACGCGGCAAAAGAAGTAGGCGGCGATTTCTATGATTTTTATCTGTTGGACGAGAAGCATTTAGTAATAACAATTGCGGACGTAAGCGGAAAAGGTGTACCGGCAGCGTTGTTTATGGCGAACAGCAAGACGATATTGAAGAACTTTGCAATGACGATGAGCAGTCCAGATGACTTTGCAGCAGTAATGGCTCTGGCGAATAATCAGTTGTGTCAAGGCAACGACGAGATGATGTTTGTAACGGTGTTTATGGGTATGCTGGACTTAGAGACTGGCAGATTTATCTATGTGAACGGTGGGCACAATCCACCAATGGTTTATCATAAGGCCACTGACAAATTTGAATATATGGAAGTTAAGCAGAATATAGTATTGGGAATGATGGACGGAATGGACTTTGAGCAGCAGGAGATACAGCTTGAGTCTGGCGATATGTTATACTTGTACACCGACGGCGTGACGGAGGCAATGGACATAGACAATAATCAATATGGCGAGCAGAGGCTGTCCGACTGCCTGAACAACGTTGACAAAAGTGCTGACTTACCGACAATATTGCAAAATGTCCGCGACGATTTATCCAAGCACGTCGGCGAAGCTGAACAATCAGATGATATTACAATGTTGGCAGTTAGAGTGAATGAGGTGAAGCAGCAATGATAAACGCACTTGAAAAAATCATTCACAAATTTGAATCTGAGCAAAGCAAAGATATTCGCTCACGAGTAGTACGGCTGGTACTGATTGGAAGTATATTGACATTCGCTGCACTAAGCATTATCTCATTTTTAGGATTGTTTACAACCTGGAAGATATTAGAATTTCGCAGTGAAGACTTAACCGAATCAACAGCAGATTATATTGAAGACTTTGCCGAAGAACAAGCAGTCCAGCACGTACAGGGAGTAGCAAATATAAAATCAAAGCAAATAAACCGCTCGTTGACAAACATAGCTTATGACGTCGAATTTATCACTGACACAATGAATGAAATATTGTCCAATCCGCAAAATTATTCCTCAAGACCTTTATCAAATGCGCGTGAGAAAGCCATTTACGCTAAAGAGCCATATATTTTTTACTCAAAACATTTATTGGACTCTGGAATAAGTGAAAGTGTCAGGAAAGAGGTCGAGCTTGAATCGAATATTGCTGATTGTCTGCTTTCCATCAGCGATTTTTACAACAACAACGATTCTTCATTAATCTTCTGTTCCAAGAATGAATTTTTAATAGGTATTGGAATGTCACTGGCTGAAGATAAGCCGATTGAGTGGCTGGCTGGTGATTCCCTAAAAGAAATGGATTTACTTCAACGTCCTTGGTATCTCAAAGCAAAAAAAGAAGATAAGCTCATATTTACCGATTTATTCTTAGGTTCGGACGGCGACCTCAATATTACCTGCGCCAAGCCTTATTACGCTGGTGATGAGTTCGCCGGAGTTGCATGTGTCGGCTTGAATTTGAAGACCATGAGCGTAGTGAGCACCAAAATGCTGGATAAAAATCAACACAGAAGCACCGATATAGATTTCATTTTAGATAATAAAGGTGAAATAGTTGTCTCAACAGCCACCGAAGGCAAACTGATTGCCGGAACGACTGATTTTGCAACTGATTTTCCTGAACTCACTGAGGAAATGAAAGCCGGTAAAACCGGAATAAGTGTATTGAATATTGACGGAGAGGAATATTACATTGCATATACTCCGATTGAAATAACGAGCTGGAGTTTTGCAAGCCTATTGAAAAAGGAAGACATTATATTCTCGGTCAAAATGTTAAAAACTGATGTGTCCAGTCAAATGAATGAATTTCAATTTGGCTTAAGTAGATTGTTATGGCCACTATTTATTATATCTTATGCAATATTGCTTGTACTGTTAATTATATCATTCAGATTTGGAATAAAATCATCAGACAAATTTGTCAAGCCGATACAAGAATTAAC
>JAFUTM010000125.1 GCA_017484235.1 Selenomonadaceae bacterium | reverse complement strand
CTTTTAACGAGATTTTTAAAATTTTTGAGTGCGCGGTCATAACTACCGTGACCAGCCGAATCTGGACGCATTGCATCGTGAATTTCTTTGCGCCCGTCAAGACTCAACACCAGAGATATATTATTATCATTCAGCCACTTAATTGCCGAATCGTTCAGTAACATACCATTTGTTGTCAGCGTCAATTTGAAAATCTTGCCAGTTTCAGCTTCACGCTGCCGAACATATTCAGTCACAGCTTTAACCGTGTTGAGATTTATGAGCGGCTCACCGCCGAAGAAGTCAATTTCACAATGGCGACGACTTTTAGAATTTTTAATAATAAAGTCGACCGCTGCGCGTCCAACTTTTTCATTCATTATTGCACGATTAGAGCCGTAGCTTCCACCGTCACCAAAACAATATTTACATCTCAAATTGCAATCCTGGGCAACCATAAGACAGAGTGACTTAACTATGCCTGTCTGCTTGAACGTCGGCGGCACATCAATGTCAGGTGCAAAAAGCAGATTAGAATCAATTAAATCGTGCAGTTCGCCAAGTGCTTCATTTAATTCGATCACGTCATAGCGATTTTTGAGATTATCGACAACTTCTGCATCGTTATTACCGTCGAATGTGTCCATAATATCAAAAATCATCTTATCAATGAGGTGGACGGCACCGCTGTTTATATCAAGTAGAATATATTCGTTGCCCTGCTTAAATTTATGTATCTTATCATTTATCAAATTCATAACGTCAATAAAAATTCTCCTTATATAGTTGAGACCGTGATAAATACTAAACGGCTTCAGTCATTATTTTTTGCCTGGAAATCGTTCACTGTTTTTAAGCAGTGCATCTTTGAGCCGACCTTCAATACTGATTAGTTCTTTTTCAGCGTCCTGACGTTTGCGGCGGCCTTCTTCTTGTATACGAACTGTTTCTTCAAGTGTTGAAATCAAGTCTTCATTAACTTTTTTGACAGTCTCAATGTCAATGATGCCGCGTTCATTTTCCTTTGCCGTGTCAATCGTGTTCTGCTTTAACATTTCGGCATTTCGTTTAAGCAGCTCATTAGTGGTATCAGCAACTGCACGCTGCAATTGTATCGTCTTTTGTTGACTGGACAGACCAAGCGCAATGACCATTTGATTTTTCCAGAGCGGTATAGTATGGTAAATTGCCGACTGCACGCGGTCAATCAATACGCGGTCGTTATTTTGTATAAGCCGTATTTGTGGTGCCGTCTGTATTGCTAAAGTTTTGCTGAGTTTGAGGTCGTGTATCTTCTTCTCAAAACGGTCAACGCTCTGTTCAAAGTCACTTACGACCTGTACAGCCATTGGATCGTTAGCCGCCGCAGCTTGTGCCTTCAGTTTGGGCATGGTAATGTTTCTCATCTCGTCGAGTTTTTCCTCGCCGGCACGAATGTACATCTGCAGTTCTTTAAAATAATCCAAATTCTTTTCATATAGAGTGTCAAACATTACCACATCTTCCATAAGTTTGACTTTGGAACGTTCGAGACCTTGCTGAATAATTTCGACTTGAGTGGACAGTTTTTCGTAGCCGTCCATAACATTTTCGGCTTTGTTGACAAGTGATCCGAAGATTGGAATATTTTTGAGAAAACTTTTTTTCTCAGAAGGATCGAAGCCGCGCACCTTAACAACTAAATCGTTCAAAAGTTCGCCGACTTGGCCGCTGTCTTTAGTGCGTACTTTCGATAAAATGCTGTCGGAAAACTGCGCAATCTCTTTTTGCGCTTCTACGCCAAAAGTCAGCGGTGTGCTTGTATCCATTAAATTAATATTGTCCTTTATTGATTGAACTTTGCGAATCTGTTCCGGCGTTAAAGTTTCCACTTTTTGAGTAACATTGGCAATCTCTTGTTCCGGCACGACGACCGCCGTTGTTTCAGACTGTTGAGACTGCTGCGCCGCTTTGTTTTTCATTAAGTCTTCTAAATTTATATCTGCCATATTATTCATCGCTCCTGTCATTAAATTTGTTTGAATTATTATAGCAGATTTTTTTGTTTATGTTAATATAATCTGATATAATCTTTAAAACGGACCTCAACAGCCACCCGCAGCTGATATAACCTGCTCATAAGCTGTGTCGTAGTCCATTGCCTCAGTCTTATAGAATAGGCCGATTGGAAATTTTTCAGCCGTCTTCTTATCATCAGTGAGTTTATCCCAAGCGTTTTTCATCACGGCGTTATCTTTCATATAGGCCATCATCTTTGCCGGTTCGCCAAGTTTATTGCGTCTGCCGTAAGCCGTCGGGCATTGTACGAGAGCTTCAATAAATGAGAAGCCCTTATTATCGAGACCGTCAGCAATCATTTTAACTAAGTGCTGGACGTGAAACGCCGTCGACCGCGCAACATAAGTAGCGCCAGCCGCCTCAGCAAGATGACAGGCATCGAAAGGGCGATCAATTGAACCATATGGAGCCGTTGTTGCCTTTTTGCCAAGCGGTGTCATCGGTGAAGCCTGGCCGCCAGTCATACCATAAATATTATTGTTAAATAGTATGACGGTTAAATCAATATTACGTCGGCAGCCGTGAATGAAGTGGTTGCCGCCAATTGCCGTGCAGTCTCCATCGCCAGTTATGACGACGACATTTAGTTCTGGCCGCGCAAGTTTAATGCCGGTTGCAAACGGAATTGCACGGCCGTGAGCAGTGTGCAGCGTATCAAAGTCCATATATCCAGATGCACGAGACGAACAGCCAATACCGGATACAATTACAGTATTATCTTGAGTCCAGCCATCTTTACTTTCGATAGCCTGAACAATCGCTTTCATTGCAATACCATTACCGCAGCCTGGACACCATAAATGCGGCAGTCGATTCTGTCTAAAATATTTCTCATAACTTCTATCTTCCATTTTAAAGTTAGCTCCTTCCATTATATACAAAAGTTTAACGACTAATATTTTAATATGTTTTTATAAATAAGTAAATATCAAATTCTTTATTTAAAAAGAATACATTATACTGCCTTCTTCAGTGTATTCGGCAAGGTGAGGCTGGAGGTCTTCATTTCATAATTGGAACAAAGGCTTTAAAATTATACGCAACAAAAAAGCAGGTTGCCCTGCTCAAAAAATTTAAATATTTAATTTAATACTCCCAATCACCACGAACATATGCTTTGTGTACGTAGCCGGATATCCCATTATAATAAATTAGATAAAAATCTCCAGTTTCTCCATTAATTTCAAGATACGTTCCATTAGGAATACGAGCCAATTCTCTTGAATAAACAGATGGTCTTTCTCTTATTGAAAGATATGTACGAATATTGACAACCTCTATATTAAAAAAGTTAATACTTCCATTATATATATATATGCTGTCAAGTCTTTTTAAAGATTTTTATATAAAAATGGTGTTAATCATTCTGCAGCTAGATCGAACTTAATGCAATAATAAACTTCATCAATAGGCGGCGCATTTTTTTTATCAATCCATATTTGCAGCCATACACTTGTTTGATCACTGGCTCGAACGGAATAACTGTTTAATGGAATGATAAAATCAGCCGCCTTGCCAGCTTCAATAGGTGGCAGCGTCTGAATATAAGTATT
>JAFUTM010000124.1 GCA_017484235.1 Selenomonadaceae bacterium | reverse complement strand
TATGATTAAACATACGAGATTAGGAATGATGAACTAAACTATGAATTGGAAAGAAAGTTTTTCAATTGAATTACAAAATATATTAAAACCGGATCAATTTATATTAGATGCGCCAATGAGTGAGCATACGACTTTTAAAATTGGTGGCAAGGCGGATATTCTGATTTTTCCATCAACGGTAGAAGAAGTCGCAAATGTCTTAAAGTTAATTTATAAAAATCAAATTGCCTGTACGATCATTGGCAATGGTTCAAATGTGCTAGTTCTTGATAATGGCATTCGCGGTGCAGTGATTAAATTTAACGGCCAATTTGCTGGCATTAAAAGTGAAGATACAAAAATCATCGCGGCGGCCGGTGCTAAATTAAAAGATGTATCAAATTTCGCTGCGGATAATGGGCTTTCCGGTTTAGAGTTTGCAATCGGAATACCTGGCAGCATTGGCGGCGCAGTGTTTATGAATGCCGGAGCTTATGGCGGCGAAATGAAAAGTGTCGTTTCAAAAGTTACTGCCGTTTCCAAGACTGGCGACATTAAAGAATTTAATATTAACGAGTTGGATTTAGGCTATCGCCACAGCATTTTTCAAACGAATGGTTATGCTATTTGTGAAATTGAATTGCAGCTTCAAAATGGCAACACTGATGAAATTAAAAATCAGATGGACGATTTTACTGCTCGTCGCGAGAGCAAGCAACCTTTGGATTATCCATCTGCCGGCAGTACATTTAAACGGCCGGAAGGTCATTTTGCCGGTACGTTGATTGACAAAACGGGCTTAAAAGGTCTTCGAGTCGGTGACGCAATGGTCTCTACTAAGCACGCCGGCTTCGTTGTCAATGCAGGTCACGCGACGGCCGCCGATGTATTGTCATTGATTGATGAGGTAAAGCGTAGAGTTTACGAGGCACACGGCGTTATGCTCAGTCCAGAAGTCCGAATAATTGGCGAATAACAGTTAATCTATGTGGAAGGGTGGAGTTAATGGATTTTGATAATATAGATGAGCCAGATCACGAATTTGAAGAAGAATATATAAGGAATCCAAAAGTTTTCGATGGACTGAATCCAAAACAAGTTGAGGCGGTAGAGTGTCTTGACGGACCACTTTTAATTATGGCAGGTGCCGGCAGTGGCAAGACGCGCGTTTTGACTTGTCGTATTGCTAATTTGCTGGCACACGGAATTGCGCCCTGGAACATTTTGGCAATAACTTTTACAAATAAAGCTGCTAACGAAATGAAAACACGCGCTGAAAAAATGATTGGCGAGCCGGCAAAATCTGTCTGGCTCAGCACCTTTCACTCGTTTTGTGCCAAAATACTTCGTTTTGAAATTGAAGCAGTAAAAGGCTATAGCAAAAATTTTTCAATTTACAGCACAGGCGACTCAAAGATGGTCATTCGTGACTGTGTGCGTGAACTTGAACTTGATGAAAAAAGATTTTCTTCAACCGCAGTTCAATCCAGAATTTCAAACGCCAAAAATGCTCTCCTGAATGCCAAAGCTTATAAAAATGCCGTCCTCATGTCTCAAGTGCAATCAGACTATGAATGGGCTGTTGCTGATATTTATGAACTTTATGAAAAACGGCTGCTTGCTTTGAATGCAATGGATTTTGATGATTTACTGTTAGTTACAGTACGCCTGTTTGAAAACAATGAAGATATTTTGGATCAGTATCAGGAAAAGTTTAGATATATATTAGTTGACGAGTACCAAGACACAAATAAAGTGCAGTATCGTTTGATGAAGCTGCTGGCAGCAAAGTATGAAAATGTCTGCGTTGTCGGCGATGCAGACCAGTCTATTTATGGCTGGCGCGGCGCAGATTTAAATAATATATTGAGTTTCGAGGCCGATTATCCTGGTGCCACTGTAATTAAGCTGGAGCAAAATTATCGTTCCACTAAATTAATTCTTGAGGCAGCAAATGCCGTTATACAAAATAATATTTATCGCAAGCCTAAGAATTTGTGGACTAATAATCCTGAAGGTGAAAAAATTACGGTTTTTGAAGCATTTACTGAGTATTATGAAGCTTTAAAAATTGCAGATGAAATTAAAGAGTTAAAATCGCAGGGCATTCCTTACAGTGACATTGCCTTACTTTATCGCATAAACGCTCAGTCGCGTTCACTTGAAGAGGCGTTTATGCGTGCAGGTATTCCATATGTGATTATTGGCGGCTTAAAATTCTATGATCGTTTGGAAATAAAAAATATACTCGCATATCTACGTTTGATTTCCAATCCACAGGATAATATGAGCTTTAAACGCATAGTCAATGTGCCAAAACGTGGTATTGGAACCACTACTATTATTAAACTTCAAGACTTTGCTGAGAAACACGAAATATCTATTTTTGAAGTTATTTCAAATTCGTGGCTGCTGAATCAGATTGAATTAACTCCACGAATGAAACAAAATATTCGTGGATTTGCATCATTTATTTTGGACTGCATTGATCAAAAAAATAAATTGCCCGTTGATGAATACATTAAATATATTTTGGAAAACTCAGGATATATGCTGGAATTAAAAACAGATCAAAAGCCTGAAGACGAAGCGCGAATCGAAAACTTGGGCGAATTTGTAAATGTGGCAAAGGAATTTGCAAACCAAAATGAAGATGCAACACTTGAAGATTTTTTAAATCATATATCGTTGATTTCTGATCTTGACGTAATTAACGAAGATGAAAATTTAGTTTCGCTGATGACAGTTCATTCAGCAAAAGGTCTGGAATTTCCAGTTGTATTTATTACCGGAATGGAAGAAGGACTGTTTCCTCACGTGAGGTCTTTGATGGACGAACGGCAACTGGAAGAAGAACGCCGCGCCTGTTATGTTGCTATAACCAGAGCCAAGCGCAAACTTTATATAACACATGCTGCAAGCCGATCTACATTTGGTAATTCTAAAAAGAGCGACTGTTCCCGATTTTTAACAGAAATACCGATGGCTTATCTTGATGTTTATAAACAGCTGATAGATAAATCACGTGCAACGCCTTCTTTTATTAACGTATCGCGATCTCAAATGCCATCTGCGGTCAAAAATATTGCCAAGTCAAATACTGCACGTAGTAAGGCTAATGCTTTGAGTTTAGAAGCCAAAATCCGAATGAAAGCAGCTAAATCAAAATCTAAAGCCGAAATAAATATGACAAAACGCTGGAAACAGGGTGACCGGATTAAACATAAAAAATGGGGCGAAGGTATCGTCCTTGACGTATACGGGCTTGGCACCGAACGAGAAATGAAAGTTAAATTTTTGGAAGAAGAAGTTGGAATAAAAACTTTGCAATTAAAATTTGCTCCAATTGAAAAATTAAAAGATTAAACCTTGACAGGATAATGCTGGTGTTGTAAAATGGTCAAAGTGCAGATTACTAAAAATGGTTTAACGCCATTTAAATTTATAGTCAGTACCAAAGATATAGATTTAATAAATGATGTCGACGGAAATAAGTTTAACGATGAAATTGAAATAACCGGAAATGTTGTTGACGGCGGCAAGTTATTTAATGTCGAAGGTACTATTAAATGTCAAAAGTCTTTTATCTGTGACAGATGCCTTGTTCAATCAACTGAAAATCAGATACATAATTTTAATGAAGAAGTTGAAATTCAAGATGTTGATGATGGATTTGTTGATATTACTGAAATGATTCGCGATACTGTAATGGCAGCTCAACCGATAAAAAATCTCTGTAAAGAAGATTGTAAAGGTCTTTGCCCAATCTGCGGTGCGAATCTCAATGAAAATGAATGTAATTGCGATAGGTTTGTTGTAGACCCAAGACTTGAGGCATTAAAAAATTTTTTGCAAGAATAAAAACAGGAGGTGTTAATTATGGCAGCACCAAAACGTAAATTATCTAAATCACGTAGGGATCGTCGTCGTGCTAACTGGAAGTTGGAAGCACCAAATTATGAAAAATGTCCAAGATGTCACGAACCTAAATTACCTCACCACGTATGCCTCGAATGCGGCTACTATGATGGTAGAGAGGTAATCGAAACAGCTTAATTGATTTTTAAGTTGTATTAATTTTTCTGTTGAAATGATTGTGGAAATATGGATAAATTCGTTTTCTATAAATCAGTCTTAATGTGAATTTTTGGGCAGGTGTATTGTCCTGCTCATTTTTTGTATGAGGAGCGTTGAATTTGAAGATTGCAGTCGACGCAATGGGTGGAGATTATGCACCGGAGCAGATAGTTTTTGGAGCAGTTCGGGCAGCGAAAAAATATGATTGCGAAATAGTTTTAGTCGGAGACGAAATAAAAATAAAAGATGTGTTGAAACGTGAACCAGATTGGCAGCAGCTTCCAATTACAATCCAACACGCTTCAGAAGTTGTTGAAATGGGAGAACACCCAGCCGACGCGGTGAGAAATAAAAAAGATTCTTCTATTGTTGTGGCGACTGAACTTGTCAAAAATGGCGAGTGTGATGCAGTTTTATCGGCTGGCAGTACCGGAGCTTCGGTTGCAGCAGCACAATTGATTTTAAAAAGAATACGCGGCATTGGTCGACCAACCATTGCAACTCCTATTCCAACGCCAAAAGGTGTGACGCTGCTTCTGGATTCCGGCGCAAATGTTGACAGTAAACCTGAACATTTAGTGCAAAGTGGAATGATGGGTTCTATTTATGCCGAACACGTTTTTGGCAAACAAAATCCTAAAGTCGGACTTTTAAATATCGGCGAAGAAGAATCCAAAGGCAACGAACAAGTCAAAGCTACCTATCAATTATTAAAAGATTTAAAAACTATAAATTTTACTGGAAATGCTGAAGGCCGCGATATTCCAAAAGGTCATTTTGATGTAGTTGTTTGCGACGGTTTTGTCGGCAATGTAGTATTAAAATTTGCCGAAGGCCTTGCAACGACGATATTAAAATTGATAAAAGAAGCTGTGGCTGATGGCGGAGTAGCGGCGAAAGTTGGAGCACTGCTTTTAACGCCAACGCTTAAAAAACTCGGCAAAAAGTTGGACGCATCTGAATATGGTGGTGCACCACTTTTAGGCGTTAATGGTTGCTGTGTAATAAGTCACGGCTCATCTAATGCTAAGTCTGTCTGCAGTGCGATAGGGGCGGCCAACGACTATGTTAAGAGTAATGTTTTAGGTCACATTAAAGCAGCTATTGAAAATCAGAATAAAGAATAACACTATAATAAATTGATGGCATGTGAAGGAGGACACGTTTTAATGTTTGAAAATAATGTCATCTGTAAATTACTTAAAATTAAATATCCAATATTTCAAGGTGGAATGGCTTGGATTGGCACAGCTGAACTTGCATCTGCCGTGTCAAATGCGGGTGGTCTCGGTCTTATTGGAGCCGGACATATGCCGCCTGACGTTTTAAGAAAAGAAATTCAAAAATGTAAAGGCTGGACTGACAAGCCTTTTGGTGTCAACATTATGTTAATGTCACCATTTGTTAAAGAAGTAATGCAGGTTGTAGTTGACGAAAAAGTACCGGTTGTAACGACAGGTGCCGGCAATCCAGGTGAATATATGCCTGCTTTAAAAGAAATCGGTACTAAAGTTATACCAGTTATCGCTTCGGTTGCACTTGCAAAAAGACTGGTAAGAGGCGGAGCTGACGCGGTGATTGCTGAAGGTCTGGAAAGCGGCGGTCATATTGGAGAGATCGCAACATTTCCATTGATACCACAGGTTGTCGATGCCGTAGAGGTGCCGGTCATTGCAGCAGGCGGCATTGCCGATTCACGCGGTATGGCAGCGGCATTTGCGCTTGGTGCAAGCGGCATACAAATGGGCACTCGTTTTGTATTATCTGAAGAGTGTATTGCTCACCCGAATTATAAAAATCTGGTACTTAAGGCAAAAGATCGCTCTACTGTCGTTACCGGTCGCACGCTTGGACATCCGGCTCGCGTTATTGCCAATAAATTCACTCGTACATATCTTGAAATGGAAGCGAATGGTGCTTCTAATGAAGAATTAGAAAAGCTTGGTGTCGGCAGTTTGCACCGTGCAACACATGAGGGCGATGTTGAAAATGGATCTGTTATGATTGGTCAAATTTCTGGTATGCTCGAAGACATTAAACCAGTCAAACAAATTATTGAAGACATTGTGAACGGTCTGCCACAAGTTGCTGAAAACATACAATCGAAGTTTTAAATATCAAAGGATATGATACAATGAAAGCATTAGATTTAATTCATATGGTACCTAAAGTTGAAAAACGACTGTCCGATGAT
>JAFUTM010000123.1 GCA_017484235.1 Selenomonadaceae bacterium | reverse complement strand
TGTTGACTTGCTTAAAGATAAAGTCAATGGTAAAAACATTTTAATTCCGCGTGCTGAAGAAGCCAGAGAAATTTTGCCTCAAGAATTAAGTAAAAACGGCGCGTCCGTTACGGTAGTATCAGCTTATAAAACTGTTTCTGCCGTTGAAAATAAAATTAATTTTGATAACGTTGATTTAGTAACGTTCACAAGTTCATCAACAGTCAAATTTTTTGTTGAGGCGTTTGGTTCAGACATACTTAGAACCTTAAAGACTGCAGCGATTGGTCCAATTACGTCTACGACATTGAAAGATTTTGGTATTGAGGCAGACATTGTTGCAAGCGAATATACAATTTCCGGTTTAGTAGAGGCGATACTAAATCACAAACAAGATTTTTAGTCAATGTTAGTTGTTTAGTTAAATTTTTTTAATATTTGAGACTTCTTTTTGTTCGGTCAAAAAGAAGCAAAAACCCGCCTCACTGAGAGCACATCACGTGCTCTCGCGTTCGGGAAACGCTCACATCACGTTCGCGATTTTTGGAGTTCGTAATTTTTATGGTACGTTATAATCGACGACATTATGCCTTAAAATTATAAATTGGTTTCATAACGTCAATGATTTCAACCGTGTCACCAATAACATCAACAATATCATTTAGCGATTTATATGCCATTGGTGCTTCGTCCAGTGTTAGCTCATTTATTGAGGTTGAATATATGCCGCGCATAGTCTGTTTATATTCATTGAGGTCAAGTTGTTCTTTTGCTTCAGAGCGCGACATAATACGACCGGCACCGTGCGGCGCAGAATAATTCCAATCTGGATTGCCTTTGCCAACTGCCAAAACGGAGCCGTCACGCATATTTATCGGTATCAAAACTTTTTCGCCCTTGTGTGCAGCAATTGCACCTTTACGTAGAATCATCTCTTCGACGTCAATATAATTATGAATCGTGTGGAACGCTTCTCCAGCCTGCAGTCCAGTTCGCTCAATTAAAATTTTTGCTATCATCTCACGATTACGGCGTGCAAATTCCTGGCAAATATGAACATCGTGCAGATAATTTTTGAGATATTCACCATAAACGAAGCAAAGATCAGCCGGCGTATCGCTGGCTTTTGCTTTAAATTCACGGTGCAGAGCTTTAATTGCATCTTGAATCTCATTGCGTCGACCTTGAGCTTTATAGTCGCGAATGAGGTCTTCCTGCTTTTTAAAAAGTTCGTCTTTACCGTGAGATAAATCTATCGCTAAATTTTGATAGTGTTCGGCGACCTGCTTGCCAAGATTTCGGCTGCCGCTGTGAATGATAAGATAATTTGTGCCGTCGGAAGATTTATCAATCTCAATAAAGTGGTTGCCGCCGCCGAGTGTGCCTATACTCCGCTCAATTCGTTTAGAATCTTTCAAATGTCTATAACAAACAAGCTCAGATAAATTAAAATGTTCCTGCCGACCGTCCCAAACGTTTTTGCCCGAAGGTATAAAATGAGCGGCCTCGTCAAATTTTTGAAGGTTTATCTCATCTTTGCCAATGTTTATGGTATACATACCACAACCAATATCAACACCGACAACGTTAGGCACAACCTTATCAGTGACGGTCATAGTTGTGCCAATCGTACAGCCGACGCCAGCGTGAACGTCCGGCATAATTCTGATTTTACTGTCACGTGTGAACTCATAGTCGCACATTCGCTGTATCTGAGCACGCGCATTATCATCAATCGTCTTTGCATAAGAGATTGCACTGTTAATCTTGCCTTTTATAATATCCATAAAACCACCACTAAACTAATTAGGAATGACTAATTAGGAATTAGGAATAAAAAACGTTACTCCAATTCAACATTCCTCATTCAACATTCCTAATTCCTAATTATTATATGTCTGGAATTTGCCAGTTGATTGGTTCTTCACCAACGGACTTTAAAAATTCATTGACACGAGAAAATGGCCGCGTACCGAAAAATCCTTTGGTTGCAGACAGCGGACTTGGATGCGCAGATTCAACAATAAAATGTTTTGGATTATCAATTAATAATTTTTTGCGCCGCGCATAATTACCCCAAAGTATAAAGGCCATTGGTTTTTCACGTTTATTGAGAAGCTGAATAATTTTGTCAGTGAATTGCTCCCAACCTTTGCCTTGATGTGAATTAGCATAATGTTCGCGTACAGTCAATACTGCATTCAACAATAATACGCCCTGATCTGCCCACGATTTTAAACAGCCATTATTTGGAATTTTACAATTTAAGTCCGTTTGCAGCTCTTTAAAAATATTTATCAGCGACGGCGGCGGATCTACACCTGGCAGGACAGAAAAGCTGAGGCCGTGTGCCTGCCCGCGTTCGTGATAAGGGTCTTGGCCAAGTATTACCACTTTCGTATCGTTGTAACTGGTGTAATGCAGCGCGTTAAAAATAGAATACATATCTGGAAATATGTGCTGAGTTTTGTATTCGTTAATTAAAAATTTCCGCAACATCTGATAATAAGGTTCTTGAAGTTCTTCATCAAGATAATCTGCCCAGTCGTTTTTGAATATCTTCATATTATTTCACTAACCTCACAAAATTATGAATTGTGATTTTTAAACTGTTCCATAAACTCCGCAAGAGTGGCAGCACCTTCAATAGGCATTGCATTATAAATTGAAGCACGCATACCACCGACACTGCGATGACCTTTAACTCCGCAGAGATTGTTTGCCGCCGCTTCAGCAACAAATTTTTTCTCAAGCTCTTCATTTGGAAGTCTGAACGTCACGTTCATAAATGAGCGGCTGTCTTTGTCAGCGTGACCACGATAAAATCCGTTTGAATTATCAATCGCGTCGTATAAAAGTTTCGCCTTTTTGGCGTTGCGCTCTGCCATTGCTGATAGTCCACCTTGAGACTTAATCCACTTTGCAACTTTGCCGACCATATAAATACAAAATTCTGGCGGCGTATTGTAAAGTGAATCTTTTTTATAAAAAGTATCGTAGCGCAGCATAGTCGGCAGAGTGTCGCGGCTCTTTTCAATCAGTGACTTCTTAGCAACAACTAAGACGACACCGGCTGGTCCAAGATTTTTTTGCACGCCGGCATAAATAAAGTCAAACTTTTTGAAATCAATCGGGCGAGACAACATATCACTCGACATATCGGCAAACAGCGGCACACCGTTTGTCCCCGGTATATAATGGAACTCCGTACCGTAAATCGTGTTGTTGTAGCATACGTGGAGATATGCCGCATCAGGATTTATTTTTAATTCAGATTGATTTGGCACGTGATGAAATCCAGTCTCCTTACTCGACGCGGCAATCTCACCGACGCCTAAGATATTGGCTTCTTTATAAGCGTTGCTTGAAAATGTGCCAGATAAAACATAGCTGCCCTTGTGCTCAGCAGAGGCAAAGTTCATTGGAATCATCGCAAACTGCAAAGAGGCACCACCTTGAATAAAGAGTACTTCATAATCGTCACCGAGCTGCATCAATTCCAAAACATCGGATTTAGTTTGAGCGTGGACTTCTTCGTATGGCTTAGAGCGATGGCTAATTTCAACGATAGACATACCATTCTTATTAAAGTTCAAAAATTCGGACTGAGCTTCCTTCAACACTTCAATCGGCAGCGTCGCCGGACCTGGATTAAAATTGTATACACGATTTGCTTCTAATTTCATCAATGATAAAATCTCCCTTCAATTAATAAATCGTCATTTAGTGACATATGCCGCTGGACAAATGTAAATAAATGTGATATATTTACATTATATCATAACTTGATTTGTCCAGCAATTTATATTTAGGAGGCAAAATTTTTAATGAGCAATCAATCTATTGACACGAGGAATCTTTGTTTAATGACGGGCAATGCCAATCCTGAACTTGCAAAGAAAATCAGTGAGCACATTGATGTTAGACTTTGCGATACTTTCGTTGGTCGCTTCAAAAACGGCGAAACGCAGGTGATGATTAGTGAAAGTATTCGTGGAAAGGACATTTTTATCATTCAGCCGACAAGCCAGCCAGTAAATGACAATCTTATGGATTTATTGATTATGGCGGACGCCTGCAAACGTGCTTCTGCTCATTCCATCACCGCTGTCGTTCCATATTATGCTTATGCACGCCAGGATCGCAAGACTCGCGGTCGTGAGCCGATAAGCGCAAAATTAGTTGCCAATCTTATGGCAGCGGCAGGTATGACACGAGTTATAACAGTTGATCTTCACGCTGGTCAAATTCAAGGCTTTTTTGATATTCCAGTTGATCATCTTGCTGCAGCTCCGGTCATTGCCGGATATTTTAATCAGCAGAAGTATGAAAATGAAATCGTTGTAGTGTCACCAGATTTAGGCGGCGTCACACGTGCCCGTAAACTTGCTGATTATTTAAATACTTCAATCGCAATAATCGAAAAACGTCGTCCACGTCCAGGCGAAGCTGAAGTTATGAGTATCATTGGCGACGTTAGAGGCAAGACGGCGATTATGATTGATGATATTGTCGATACCGCCGGTTCACTCTGCGAAGGTGCCAAAGCCTTAAAGAGACTTGGTGCCAGCAAAATTTTGGCAGCCTGCACACACGCCGTTTTGAGCGATCCAGCGATTGACCGCATCAATAATTCTGACATCGAACAACTTGTTATTACTGATACTATTCCACTGCCAGAAGATAAACAATCTGATAAAATAACTGTGCTGTCGATGGCACCATCATTGGGCGACGTTATACTTCACATTCAGTCACGCCGCTCCGTCAGCCAGCTTTTTAGAGATTAATTTGACTTAATAATTAAAATATGTTTTGGAAGGTTGATTAAATGTCAAAACAAACTATGGAATTTCAGGCCGAGACTAAGCGTCTGCTTGATCTTGTAATCAATTCAATTTATACGAATAAAGAAATTTTTCTGCGTGAACTCATCTCAAATGCCTCTGACGCGATTGATAAGCTGCATTTTGAATCGCTTACCAATCACGATATTTTAGACAACAATGCAGAATATGAGATTTTTATTGTTCCAGATGCCGAATCTAAGACGATCACAATCAGTGATAACGGCATTGGCATGACGCGCGACGAAGTTATAACCAATATTGGTACTATCGCTAAATCCGGCACGAAAGCATTTTTGGAGCAGCTCAAAGAAAACGGCGGCGACTCTACCGAAGAATTAATTGGTCAGTTCGGCGTTGGTTTTTATTCTGCATTTATTGTGGCGGATAAGGTTACTCTTATCACTCGTAAAGCCGGTCAGGATAATAATTCCGCCGTTAAATGGGAATCAGACGGCACCGGTGAATTTACGATTGAAGAATGTGAAAAAGAAACGCGCGGCACTGCAATTACTTTACATCTTAAGTCTGAATTTACTGAGGGTGAGGACAATTTTACTGAAAGCCACAACATTGAGCGTCTTGTCAAAAAGTATTCCGACTATATTCGTTATCCAATCAAGATGAATTTTGAAGTAACCGATAAAGACGACAAGGATAAAAAGACTATTGAAGTCCGTACTGTCAATTCAATGCAGCCGCTCTGGACAAAAAATAAAGCCGACATTAAACCGGAAGAATACAACGACTTCTTTAAGCATCAATTCCACGAATGGGAAGAACCGCTGGAAGTTTACCACACGAAGGCTGAGGGCACGATTGAATATACTGCACTGCTCTGCATACCAAAAAAGGCTCCAATGGATCTGTATTATTCCAACTTTGAGCCTGGACTGCAGCTTTATTCGCGTCACGTATTCATTATGGATAAGTGCAAAGACTTCCTGCCGGACTACTTGCGTTTTATGAAAGGTCTGGTTGATTCACCGGACTTGCCGCTCAATATTTCGCGTGAATTGCTGCAGCAGAGTCGCGAAGTCAAAAAGATTGGCAAAGCACTTGAAAAGAACATACTTAAACAATTAGCTAAAATGCTGAGTGCCGACCGTCAGAAGTATGAGCAATTTTGGCACGAATATGGCAAATCGTTTAAAATTGGCATTTATAACGACGCCTTCACCGGTCAGACGGCCAAAGATTTAAAAGACCTGCTTATTTTCCAATCGTCCAACGAAGGCAAGTTCTCAACGCTCGCTGAATATGTCACCCGTATGAAGCCGGATCAAGATAAAATTTACTATGCTGCGGCTAAAGATGCCAAAACGATAGAACAGCTTCCACAAATGGAACTGTTAAAGGATCGCGGTATTGAAGTAATTTATTTGTTTGATCCAGTTGATGAGTTTACGCTGGAAGCTCTGCACGAATACGACGGCAAACATTTTCAATCTATCAGTCGAGAGGACTTCAAACTTGACGACGAAGAAGCTAAAACCGCGCAGAAGCAGATTGACGACCTTGCAAAAGATAATGAGGCTCTGCTTAAAGATGTCAAAGAAGCCCTCAAAGATAAAGTTACAGAAGTTAAGCTCACCTCGCAACTTAAATCCGGCGCAGTTTGCTTAGTCACTGGCGCACACGGACCGTCATTGATAATGGAAAAAACGTTTGAGGCGATGAATAATCCATTCTTTAAAGCATCCAAAATTCTTGAGATTAACCCGAATCACGCAATTTTTAACAAACTCAAAGAAGCACACGGTACGGACGGCTTTAATGACTTCTGCGATCTGTTGTATTGCCAGGCACTTTTAATTGAAGGTATTTTGCCGGACAATCACGTTGAGCTTGCAAATAAAATCGCCGACTTGATGACAAAATAAATTTCATTCGTAAGAGAGGTATATTATTATGTTCAAATTTTTGCACAACAACTTAAACGTGCTCGACCTCGAAAAAAGTCTTAAATTTTATAAAGACGCACTTGATTTAGTTGAAGTGCGCAGACTTGAAACACCGGATTTTACACTTGTCTATCTCGGTGACGGTGGTCAAACACCACATCTTTTGGAACTTACCTGGATTAAAGACCGAAAAGAACCATACAATCTGGGTGATAATGAAATTCACCTTGCTTTTGGTACTAATGATTTTGATGCGGCACACGAGAAGCACAAAAACATGAACTGCATCTGCTACGAGAACGAAGCAATGGGCATATATTTTATTGTCGATCCAGACGGTTACTGGATTGAAATTTTACCGAATAAATAGTATAACTGTGATACAATAATCGTTATAATGAAATAAACAATTATTTTCTCTAAACATATCAATCCATCAATCGAGAAAATAATTGTTTTTGTTTATAACATACTTGATTTATCGTTCAGTTCCTCAGCGTGCTTCTTTTCAAAGAAATCGGCAATTGAATCCGAAATTTGTTCACGAGTCAATGATTTTAAAAGATATCCGTCCGGCTTCAGCGACAGAACTTTGAGTACGCTTTCACGGTCGCCTTTACCGGTCAAGAATATTACCGGAATGTGGTCAACTTTAGTTTCACTGCGAATCATTTCCAAAACCTGCGGACCACTTGTAACAGGCATTTCATAGTCGAGTAGAATTAAATCCGGTTTATTGTCGGCAATATACATTAATGCTTGCGTGCCGCTTGTGACTATTGTAACACGATATTCTTCATCAAGCCAGCCTTTAACCATTTTTAGAAAGATTGGATCATCGTCAACGAGCAAAATACTCTTTTTGAGTTCACGGGCATTGGCAGCTTGGGCGAATCTGCCAACTTCACTCGTCAGCTTTTTGATGTCAAATGGGCGTTCAAATTTTGCAGCAATTGCTGCAGGCGGTATATACTGAGTAGCAACATCTAATTCGTCAAGCGTGCCAAGCAAAAATAAAAACTTTTCTTCTTCGAGGCAAATGTCTTTGAGATATACCAGCGTCTCAGGTATCTCAGAAACAAATTTGCCAAGATAAAATACAAAAAGTTCCGTTTCGTCTTTGTATTCGACAAGCTGCTTAACTTCTGGGTCAACTCTAATCACATCATAGCCCGCAGACTCAAGATTTTTTTGAATGGAGTTGCCCATAAAAGAAACACCTTGACTAATCAGTACAATTTTTGTTCTCATAAATTATTTACGTCCTCCTGCTTTATCTAATTACTTATAACCATTTTAAGTTATTATAGCACGAAAGTCAAATAAAAAATTTATATTAATTATATAGGAGACGGTATATTTGAAGGAAGAGTTATTCAAATTTTTAATCGCCGGTGGTTCTTGTTTTATAATTGAACTTATCATTTTATATAGTTTAACCGAATTCATTGGATTTAATTATTTAACGTCGTCGGCAATTGCCTTTACCGTTGCCGTTGTGATAAACTATATAATGTGTGTACGCTGGGTATTCGATACGAATAAGAAACAAACACTGACCACAAAACTTATATTTATCACGACGAGTGTTGCAGGTCTCGGCATCAATCAGCTTTGTATGTGGTTATTTGTTGAATTTTTAGATGTTTATTATATGTTAGCCAAAATATTTGCGACTGCGATCGTCACCATTTGGAATTTCATTACTAAG
>JAFUTM010000122.1 GCA_017484235.1 Selenomonadaceae bacterium | reverse complement strand
TTTTCCATATATTCACTAAATAAGTGCATCAAAAAATCTACCTCCGCATGAGGTCGATTCCAATTTTCTGTAGAAAAAGCATAAACCGTCAAAGCCTCTAATTCCAAATCAACAGCTGCCTGTATAATTTGTTTTAGTGTTTTAACTCCGGCTTTATGGCCAAAACTTCTGATTAATCCGAGTCCTTTTGCCCAGCGTCCATTGCCGTCCATTATTATTCCAACGTGACGCGGCAATTTATCTTTATCTATGTTAGTATACATTCATCACTATTCCGCATCTAAGATTGTGAATACTTTAAACTTCCATAACTTCTTTTTCTTTGCCAGCTTTGGTAGTATCAATCTGTTTTATGTATTTATCCAAAAGCTTCTGGATTTTCTCTTGACCGTCTTTGCGATCGTCTTCAGTGATTTCTTTGGCCTTTTCAGCTTTTTTAATAGCTTCATTTCCGTCACGGCGGATATTACGCATTGCAACTTTGGCTTCTTCAGCTTTTTTATTGACAACTTTTACCAATTCTTTGCGGCGTTCTTGAGTGAGCTGAGGTATCGCAAGACGTATCGTTGTGCCGTCCGAATTTGGAGTTAAGCCAAGATCTGATTTCATTATGGCTTTTTCAATATCTTTGAGGCTGCTCTTGTCATATGGTTTAATCATTATCATACGTGGTTCCGGCACAGTGACGTTTGCCATTTGATTGACCGGTGTTGGCGTACCATAATAATCAACCATAACTTTATCAAGCAACGAAGGTGCCGCACGACCTGCTCGAAGTGTTCCATATTCTTTTTTCAGACCATCAAGCGTTTTTTTCATACGATCTTCCTGTGATTTGAGAATGTCGTCTACCATTTATTTACATCTGCCTTTCAGTATATAATAAACTCACAATTTAAATAATGTTACTTATTTTTAATTCAAATATGGAAGTTAAAAGGACACAATTAAAATTAACTGACGGTTGTACCTATTTCTTCGCCCATCGCTGCACGATAAATATTTTCGTAATTATCTATGTTGAAAACTACTAAAGGTATTTCATTATCCATACAAAGTGAAGTAGCCGTTGAATCCATAACGTGCAAGCCACGATTTAATATTTCTATGTATGCAAGTTTATCAAATTTTTTGGCTGATTCATTTTTGTTTGGATCAGAATCATATATGCCGTCAGTTCCTTTTTTCGCCATTAAAATTACATCAGCTTCAATTTCAGCTGCCCGAAGTGCTGCCGTTGTATCCGTCGAGAAATACGGATTTCCAGTTCCAGCTCCAAAAATGACAACTCGCCCTTTCTCCAGATGCCGCACCGCTTTTCTTCTGATGTAAGGTTCAGCAACTTCTCGCATTTCTATCGCCGTTTGCACCCTTGTAAAAACGTTCATTTTTTCAAGCGCGTCTTGGAGTGCCAAAGCGTTCATTACGGTTGCTAACATTCCCATATAATCTGCCGAAGCTCTGTCCATACCTTTGGCACTGCCAGACAAGCCACGCCAGATATTACCACCGCCTACTACTATTGCTACTTCAACTTTAGCTTCATGTATACGTTTTATTTGTTTTGCTAAGGCTTCAACCACCTCCGGTTTTATTCCATATGACTCATTACCAGCAAGTGATTCACCGCTCAACTTTAAAACGACTCTTTTATATTTCATATACTCACCCCAAATAATGTGGATTTAGGAATGCCTAACTATGAATTATTAATTGAATTACAAGAGAATTAGAAAAACTGCATACAAAAATAATTCACAATTTATAATTTTCTAATTCATCATTAATAAAAGTTTTCCTGCTTATTGCGTAAAAAAAAAATTCGTTGTACAATATACACAGTTATAATTAAGTATAAGGATGTGAAGCTATGGAACTTAGACAACTTGAGTATTTTCAAATGGCCAGTCGTCTTCGCAATATTACCCGTGCTGCTAAACGTCTTCGTGTTTCTCAGCCAAATATTACTGTTGCTATCAAAAAACTTGAATCTGAACTTGGCATTCAACTTTTTGATAGAAGTCAAAAGCAGCTTTCACTCACACCCGAAGGATCCGTTTTTTTAAGTCGTGTTGAAGTTGCCCTTCGTTGTTTGAATGACGCACTTTTAGAAGTCAATGATTTTAAGAAACTTCAAAAGGGCATCATTAAAATCGGTATACCGCCTATGATGGGCGCATTTCTGTTTCCAAAGATTTTTTCAGGATTTCAATCTCAACATCCAGGACTTGATGTACTTCTGTTTGAGGAAGGCTCAATCTCTATTCGTGATATGCTAGATCGCGATGAACTTGATTTTGGAATTGTGATAACTTCTAACGCCTCACCTTCATTAAATGTTTTGCCGATGTCAAGGTCTCAATTGGTAGTCTGTGTGCCGTCTTCTTCGCCACTTGCCGATAAAGACAAAATATCCAACAGAGACATCGCCAATTCCAATCTTATCTTAATGAAAGAGGGCTCCTATCTTCGTCAAATACTTCAGGAACGGCTTCGTTCACTCAACATTGCACCGAATGTTGTTTTAGAATCTGGTCAGGTAACTACAATCAAAGGATTGGTTGCTCACGGTGTAGGAATAGCGTTCCTTTTAGATTTTATTTCCAACGATTCGCCAAATACTTGCTCTATACCACTTGAAGATCCGATTTTCGTTGATATTGGACTTGCCTGGAAAAAAGATCGCTATGTTTCAAAAGCAGCTGATGCTTTCATCGAGTTTTGTGAGTCAATGAATAATTCAATAATGGATAAATAAAATAGCAGAATGTAAAATTAGATGTTAAGATGTTTGATTTTACATTCTGCATTATTATTTTTTTGTTCGAATTTACAATTACAAGATTATTATCAAATCACAATGCAATTGCAACATTCTCCGATTGAGAAAACTGAGTCAGCATATATTCAAGACTTTCGTCCATAGTACCTTCGCCTATCGCTGCAAATTCCCAGCCATTTTTGCAACGGAACAATCCGCCAAAAAATACCGTGTTCATATCATCATAACGACCTGCCAAATCGTATCGGCAAATTTTTTTGTTTGTATCTTCGTTCGTTATTTGAATATAAGCCTTGTTTATCATTCCAAAATCTTGCCCGCGACTTATTGCCTTAGATATGTTGGCTATGAAAACTATAGCATCATATTTCAGCGGCACTTTGTCAAGATTAACCAGCATTATTTCCGATACTCCGCCTCTATCATTTACACACTTGCCAAGATATTTTAATGATTTTGAATGATGTTCCGAATTACAATAACTTATTATATCCTCCGTGTCGGCTATATATTCTTCTTGATACATCAGCATATAAGCATTGCACTCAAAGGTATTTTCACTAAAACAATTTGCAAAAAATGACCAGTTAGATTTATGAGGTACGTTCCAACTAAGTTTTATTCTCAAATTTTTTATGTAGTTCAACGGTATTTCGTCGCCTTGACGTAAACTAATTGGAAATCTCATCTTCTAACACCCCCTATTAATATTTTTCGATTCACTTTTATTCATTATATTTTAATCTTCTTAAAAACTATTTAACAAAGTTTAAACTTTTTATAAACTTTATTTTTTTGATAAAATATGTGAGGGTGTAAGAAATATTTATGTTTTGATTAAGATATAGTTTAATCGCGTTTCTTGACGAAATCTTTGTAACTCATCGACCGAGTGTGTTCGGTATGTGCCCATTCGTGGTCGTTTCGTTTAATAAATCCAATAAAAATTATCGGAAGCCACGAATATATAAATAGCGGATACAACAACAAATAGAACCAGGCCTTGAGTTTGGCTTTAACTTTTATCAAAATTATCATCGGCAATGCGTACTGCCCTATCATTATTGCGGTCATTAATTTTGAGGGCATAAAACTATAAATGCTCGTATAAAAATCTCCGACCGCAAGCTGGACGTAACTTATAATGATAAAGAAAGCCGACACCATTAAAAAGTGTGGTTGAAGCAAGTATATACAGCCGTCCCAAATTCTTATGTCTTTGCGTTTCCAGCCGGCGACTAACATTTTAGGTATAAATCTGTGCGCCACATCGAACTGACCTTGCGCCCAGCGTCGTCTCTGAACCCAAGATTGCTTAAAGGTTAGAGGTTTTTCATCGTAAACAATCGCATCGTGTGCCCAAGTGGTTTTGATACCTTCAGCCAGTGACTTCATCGTAAATTCCATATCTTCAGTCAGGCAGGTTGCACGCCAGCCGTACTTTTTAAGCACGTCAATTGTTATACACATTCCTGTACCGCCTAGGACTGCGGAAAGTCCAATATTGGTCTTTGCCAGATGTGAAACGTGGTCGATAACCCAGAAGGCGATTGCAAATGTGCCGCTGACCCAAGTGTCGTATGGATTCTTAGCATCGAGAAAGCCCTGAATAATACGATCACCTTTGAGCAGTCGATTATTCATCTCTATTAAAAACTGAGGATGCACTAAATTGTCAGCGTCGAAAATTGCAACGGCGTCGTAGATTATGCGCTCTTTCTCCATTGTAAATAATTTTTCAAACATCCATTCAAGGGCATAGCCCTTACTTTTTTTTGTATCGTCTTTGCGTTCACAGACTATTGCGCCGGCGGCTTCCGCCACCTTAGCGGTATTGTCACTGCAGTTATCGGCAA
>JAFUTM010000121.1 GCA_017484235.1 Selenomonadaceae bacterium | reverse complement strand
GCCGGTACAGTTTGATATGCTTATCGCTTCGAGCTATGATGCAAATTCGCATACAAGCGGCAAAGTTAATATTCTTAAAAATCTTGAAAATAATGTTCGTAATCGTCATATCCTCCTCATTGAAGACATTATTGATTCTGGTACAACGATGAATTATCTGCTCGGTTATTTTAAAGATAAGAAGGCCGCCAGCGTCAAATTGTGCACACTTTTAAATAAACCTTCACGCAGAAAAGTAGACGTTAAGATTGATTACTGCGGCTTTGATATTCCAGATGAATTTATTGTAGGATATGGACTTGATTTTGCTCAGCATTATCGCAATCTGCCATATCTTGGTGTACTCAGACATTCGGTTTATGACAATCGTTAATTAGTAATGTCTAATTGGTAATGGACAATGGACTGGGCAATTGGTAATGCTTAACTATCAATTGCCAATTTCTAATTAGTCCGTGATTAAGGGAGCGTTTTGATTGAACAATTTTTTGCGTAATGTTGGATTTTATTTATTAGTGATTTTTATTGCTATAACCGTTATAGATTATTTTTCGGCTAAACCTCAGACCGTTGAAGAAACAAATTACTCACAATTTCTAAAGATGATTGACACAGACGAAATATCTAAAGTTACAATTGTCAAGAATAATATAAAAGGTGTGACGAAAGACGGAAAAGAATTTTCCACTACGATTCCTGATTCACCGGTGGGCGATGAAACGCTGATCACTAAACTTGAAAGTCACGGCATTGATATAACCGCGCAGAATCCAAAAGAGCCGCCCTGGTGGACGACGCTCCTTTCTTCTTTTTTGCCAATTCTGCTGTTAATCGGCGTTTGGTTTTTCATTATGCAGCAGACACAAGGCACGGGCGGCAAAGTTATGTCCTTTGGTAAGAGCCGAGCACGAATGAGCAGTGGCGATAAAGTGAAAGTTACATTTAATGATGTTGCTGGTGCTGATGAAGCAAAAGAAGAGTTGGTTGAGGTTGTCGAATTTTTGCAGCATCCAAAAAAGTTTAATGATTTAGGTGCTCGTATTCCTAAAGGTGTTTTATTATTCGTTCCTCCTGGTACCGGCAAGACGTTACTGGCTAAAGCTGTTGCTGGTGAAGCAGGCGTTCCGTTTTTCTCAATTAGTGGTTCTGATTTCGTTGAGATGTTTGTTGGTGTTGGTGCGTCAAGAGTTCGTGACCTGTTTGCTCAAGCTAAAAAAAATGCACCTTGTATTGTATTTATTGACGAAATTGATGCGGTCGGTCGTCAGCGCGGTGCAGGTCTCGGCGGCGGGCACGATGAACGTGAACAGACATTAAATCAACTCTTAGTTGAGATGGACGGCTTCGCGGCGAATGAAGGTATAATAATAGTTGCAGCTACTAATAGACCGGATATTCTTGATCCGGCACTTTTAAGACCTGGTAGGTTTGATCGTCAAATTGTTGTTGATAAACCGGATATTAAAGGCCGTGTTGCTATTTTACAAGTACACACTAAAGGTAAACCAATTGCCAAAGATGCGGATTTAGATATTTTGGCAAGACGTACACCTGGATTTACAGGTGCGGACTTATCTAATCTTGTCAACGAGGCTGCCCTTTTATCTGCACGCCGCAATAAACGTGAAATTGGAATGAATGAGCTGGAAGAGTCAATTGAACGAGTTATGGCTGGACCTGAGCGCAAGTCCAAAGTAATGAGTGACGAAGAAAAGAAACTTACAGCTTATCACGAAGGTGGTCACGCATTAGTTGGAATGTATCTTAAACACGCTGATCCAGTCCATAAAGTGACTATTATTCCGCGTGGTCGAGCTGGCGGTTATACTTTAATGCTGCCAAAAGAAGATCGCAGTTATGCAACTCGTTCTGAGCTTGTTGACCGTTTGAAAGTTGCTATGGGCGGTCGCGTCGCTGAAGAGATTACTCTAAACGAAATATCGACTGGTGCATCTCAGGATATCCAACAGGCAAGCCGTATCGTCCGTTCCATGATAATGCAATATGGTATGAGTGATGTGCTCGGTCCTATTGCATACGGTGAGAGTCAAAATCACCAGGTCTTTCTCGGTCGTGATTTTGCTACTCAGCGCAATTATTCTGAGGAAGTTGCTAGTGAAATTGATAAAGAAGTCCACCGTTATATGGAAGAAGCATATGGTGAATGTAAAAAGATTTTAATTGAACATCGTGATAAGCTGGAATTAATTGCGCAGGCATTAATGGAACGCGAAACATTAACGGCTGCCGAATTAAAGGAAATCGTCTTTAATGATCCAGAACCAACAACTATTTCTTTAGAAAAACTGGATCCTGTGGTGCAATTAAAGAAGCGTGAAGCTGAATTTGAATCCGTTTTTGAGGCTGAACCGAATCAAGTTGAGCCTCCTTCAAATGACACGCCTTCTACGCCGTCAACAGTTTAACTGTATTTATATTTCTTAATTTGTAAGATGAAAAAATTTAAATTTCAACTTGAAACTTTATTAAAAGTCACAAGACGTAAAAAAGATGACGCCGAGTTAAAATTTGCTGAAGTTTCTCGTCGTCTTGAAGAGCAAAAAAAACAGTTGCAGCTTTTTATGTTTGAGATGAAACAAGGTCAAACTGAATTTGCAGAGGTTACAGGCGAAGGCAAAACTGTCACGATTGGAATTATTATGACTTATAACAGTTTTTTTAATTGGAAAAAGCATCAAATTGAGACTCAGCAGAAATTAATTTTAGATACTACTCAAGAAAAGCAGCAAAAATTAAAAAAACTAATGGAACTTATGACTTATTTAAAAAGTATAGAACAACTTAAAGAAAAACGCCTTCGCGAATATAATGAAGAATTACTTTTTGAAGAACAAAAAATGCTTGATGAAATCGGACTGCAGCTCTATGTTAGGGGCAAGTAGTTTAATGGCGATTTAAATTAGATATTGATTGATATTAGGAGATGGATTTAATGATACAGGCGATTGGTGCGATTGATGCTATTAATATGTCTGGAATAGACAGGGTACGTCAACGTATTTCTGATATAGAAACTAAGTTTGGTGTTGGTGGTGTAGTCGGACGAGATTTTCAAAATATACTTGATCGTGAACTCCAAAAAGCTCTGTCAGCCAATATAGTTAATCCAGTACAAAATACAGCAGCATCAGAGTCAAATGCCGCTTCTGTGGAAATGGATACAGCTAATGTTGAGCAGTTTCAAGATTCTGCAAATATATCTAGAGGTTCAATATATCAGAGATCGGCTCGAACTGTACAAAATTCAGCAGCAAATTCTTTACCTGGTGAAGAGGCATTTCCATCTTCAATACAAAACTCCATAAATCCATCTGCTGCAATTGCCTCAAATCCAACAACTAATCTTCAAGGCGAAGATGTTGAAACACCAACTAGAACGACAAATCGCGAATCTATATTGAGCACGGAAGAAATGCTGGAAGCTGCAGCAGCAAAATATAATGTCGATCCTAGATTAGTCAGAGCCGTTGCCATTGCTGAATCCGATTTAAATCAAAGTTCAATATCTTCTAGAGGTGCGATTGGCGTGATGCAGCTAATGCCAGAAACGGCACGTAGTTTAGGGGTTGATCCTTATGATGTGCAGCAGAATATTGACGGTGGCACAAGATATCTTAAACAGCTCCTTGACTCTTTTAACGGCGATGTTCAGAAAGCAATTGCCGCTTATAATGCGGGATCCGGTACAGTTAGACGCTATGGCGGTGTACCACCTTATGCTGAGACACAGCGTTATGTCGGTCGTGTTATGGACTTATACAGATAAAAACGATTTAATTTAAAAGGTGAGGTTATGGCAAAGAAAAATGGCGGCATTGTTGGTAAAATTGTAAAATTCTTGTTGTTTTTATTGTTGCTGTTGATTTTAACGGTCGGTGGATTTGCAGCTGGAGTATATTTTCAATTAATTGACGCTGAACAGACGCAAGAAATAAATAAAGTTCTCGGCTTGTACAAACTGCCAGTAGTTGGCGAATTTTTTGACAAGCCTGAAGGCGTTGAAGATGAAGAAATTGAAACAACTGTAACAGAGGTAGATACAACCAATATTAATACGGTTGCAAATGGTGGTAATCCGTATGCCGGTGCAAGTGCAGGCGATAACAGAAATAGGTCACGAGATGTAACAGTTTCTCAGAAAGACATTGAAAAGATGGCACAAGAACGTGAGGCAGCGGAGAAGAAACGAATTTCTAAACTTGCCAGAATTTATAACAATATGAAAGCTGAAGAAGCGGCACAGGCTTTAGGCAATTTAGACTATGACACGGCAATTTTAATTTTGCAGAAAATGGACGAAGGTGCGGTCGGGCAAATTCTTGCTAAAATGGATCCAAGTCAAGCAGCTCAGATAACTCAGCTTCTGTTTGAAGGAACACAAAGTCGTGTTGTTTTGCCTTCTGATCTTATGCAGGGTAGAGATGCTAATGAAGACACTGAACGGGTACAATCAAACGCTCAATGATAACAATAAAAACATCGCGGAGATTGACTTACTTAGTTAGAAGTTAGTCTCCGTGTTTTTGTATCTATTTTTTTATAATTATTTAAAGTGACGGTGATGGTAATTAAATGGAAAATAAACGAAGCGAAATTTTTATAAACGACAAATGTAGAAAAAT
>JAFUTM010000120.1 GCA_017484235.1 Selenomonadaceae bacterium | reverse complement strand
CTTTTGATTGGTCCAGCTTCTCAACTTTCCTTAACCGATACGGCTTGCGAAGTGACAGCAGCTTAGCCAACTAAAGAATTGCATCTACACGATAAGACCGAAGTCTACACGCTTACTTTTTTACTACTTACACCTTTTCTCTTAAACCCGTCACGATTCAGTAAGTGTCGCGCTGCGGCGAGTGGGAAGTACTCCGCCAAATTTTGTTAGTTTAATACATTTTGATAACGCAGACGACTACTGCGACGTTGGATTTTACGACAAAACGATTTTATTGCCAACCATACCTGCGTTAAATTCAATTTTAATGTGTTTATATTTAGCTGTCAAGATGTTTTTTGGCGGCGTTTCATCCAACGATTAAAATCGCGGGTGTTCACGCCGTTTTTAATAAAATATGATTATATAAAAAGCAAGATAATAATTTGGAGGCAGATATGAGCTTAATAAAATATAAAACAATAGGTGGTAACGAGGTATACGAAGCCGAATACACAATACAGAAGTCAAGGTTTATATCGCACGTCAGACACGTTGAAACGGAGGACGAAGCAAAAACTTTTTTATTGCAGATTAAGAAGAAATACTTTGATGCAACACATAATTGTTCAGCTTGGGTAATCGGAGTGTTAGGTGATAAGCAGAAATCAAATGACGACGGCGAGCCAGGCGGCACAGCGGGCAATCCAATATTGGAAACAATAAAAAAGAACGGGCTTACGAATACAATGGTGATAGTAACGCGCTACTTTGGCGGCATAAAACTTGGAGCGGGCGGCTTAATTAGAGCGTATTCTCATAGCGCGGCACTTGGCTTGTCATCTTCTCAGATTGTTACTATGATGCCGATGCAGAGGATTAAATTTACGGTTAATTACAATCTTCTGAACATAGTCGAAAACTGGATTAGGCAAAAAAAAATTCACATTGACAACACGGAATATGCTGACAATGTGACCTTTACTATATTGGTTGAGCCAAACGAATCTGACGAACGATTAACAGACCTAACTAATTTAACCGCAGCAAATTTCAGTTACGAAGTTGAGGGCGAAAGCTACATGACGGTTAAGGATTATTAATTCAACATTCCTCATTCTCAATTCCTAATTACTTGTACATTGGGTCGTCGAAAATGATTTTCATTAAATTAACAGTATCTTTACTCGTCATTATATTAAAAATATTGGTACGAACTTCTACGATATGACTCAGCCTGTCCATTCGGATATATTTATTAAACACTTTCTTACGTGAATCAATTGTAAACTTTCGGAGCATTTTGGCAATTTCAATGAATAAAAAATTATTCGACATATCAAAAATTATCTCGTAAAATTTATCGTCAGCAATCATAATGCTGTCAATGTCTTTGGTCTCAAATTCATCATTTAAAATGTCAAGCTGCTTTGATAGTAATTTTAATTCTTTGTCCTTTGCTTTATCAGCAGCTACACTAATTATACTAAAATCAATCCATTTGCGAAACTCTTTTAAATCGGCAAATGAGTCTGGAGTCTGACTGAGAATAATGGCGTAAAACATAGGATCGACCATATTACTGTTAAAACCTTTGGTTACAAAAGTGCCTTCTTTACGACGAACTTCAAGTACACCTGCAGCTTCTAAGGATTTAACAGCTTCACGAACAGAATTGCGCCCAACACCAAAATTTTTAATTAAATCGTTTTCCGTCGGAATCTTATCACCAGGCTTCAATTCTTTGTTAATCATAGCAATCTTAATACGCTCGATGATCTGCTGCACTACGGTATCGCCGCCTATTGGCTTTAAAAAATCACTGTCCATATTAAACCTCTTTTCATTAATTATTCTATTACATAATAATAATATATCTATTAATGACAAGTCAATATAAATAAATAAAATAAATCAAAAATAAAACTGAACAAAGTAAAAAATTATGGTATAATGAATAAATTAAATGAATGGAGTGGAACGGTATGAAAGAACGAATTAGCCTTCGTGAACGCAAAAAGCTGATGTCGCGTCAAAAGATATTGCAAACGGCAGCGGTCTTATTTAAAAAGCACAGCTTTAGTGAAATTTCCATTGCGGATATAATGAAGTCCGCTAATTTAGGTGTCGGCACTTTTTATAATTATTTTGCTTCAAAAGAAGAACTGCTTTTAGCACTTTTGAAAGATATTGCACAAAAAGTAGACCAATGTGTTGAAGATGGTAAAAAAAGAAATCTAAATTCGTTACAACTTTTAGATTTTGCAAGTAATGTAATGGCGAAGTTATTAGATGAAAACCGTTTTGTATTGCCATTATTTTTAAGTGCTTCGGAACACAGCGACAAGCCGGAGCTTTTGCCGACACGGAAATATACACCTACGTTTAAGCCGATATTTGAGCAGATATTAAATCAAGGGCAGCTAAACGAAGAGATTAGGACTGACATACCAGCGGACTTGATTGCGGAAATGTTCCACTCAATCTACCAGGCAGCGTCATTCAGCAAATTAGATATACCGTTCCAAAAGAACATTCAATTAAAAGTACGATTGTTAATTGACGGAATAAGTTTAACCAAGTAAATGTTATTTATTTATTATAATGGTTTTCTATTATTGATACAAAAAAATTTTAATTTAGGTGATTAAATGATTAGCGTTACAAAACTATTATTTGCAAGAGATTATTATGGCGATAAACTCAGATATACTAAAAATGCCAATCGAATGACTAACGGTGCGGCGGAAGGTATTGGACCAGTTGTAGTTTGGAATTCTACTAAAACGTGTAATTTGCGCTGTCGTCATTGTTATATGAACTCTGACGGACGTAAATATAAAGATGAACTGACGACGGCGGAAGCTAAAAAATTTATTGACGATTTAACCGAGTTTAAAGTGCCTGTTTTATTATTCAGCGGCGGCGAGCCGTTGATGCGTGAAGACTTTTTTGAGCTGGCGGAGTATGCGGCAAATAAAAATGTGCGTCCAACACTCTCCACTAATGGAACGCTCATAACTCGTGAGACTGCTCAACGTATCAAGAATATTGGCGTTGGCTACGTCGGCATTTCTCTTGACGGGCTAAAAGAAGTCAACGATAAATTTCGTGGAGTTAATGGTGCTTATGAAAATGCAATGCGTGGAATAGAAAACTGTGTTGCGGTCGGTCAGCGAGTCGGCTTGCGGTTTACTATTAATAAGCACAATTTACTCGAGTTGGACAACATTTTTGATTTTATCGAAGAGAAGCAGATCAATCGCGTGTGCTTTTATCATCTGGTCTATTCCGGTCGCGGCAATCAGATGATGGACGAAGACGTTACGCCTGAAGAATCACGCCGCGCAATGGACATAATTATTGAGCGCACGAAAGATTTTGAGCGTCGTGGGCTGCAGAAAGAAATTTTAACGGTTGACAATCACTGTGATGGCGTTTACATGTACTTAAAGTCGATTTATGACGGCGACGACGAGACAGCGCAGCGCATTAAGAATTATATCAGTATGAACGGCGGCAATCGTAGCGGCATCGCCTTTGGTGAAGTTAATCCGCTTGGTTATGTTCACCCAGATCAATTTACTCAGCATCATACATTCGGCAACGTTCGCGATAGAAAGTTCGGTGACATTTGGACTGATACAACTAATCCTATTATGCGCGGCCTTAAAGATCGTAAGCCTTTATTAAAAGGTCGCTGTGCTAAATGTAAGTTTTTGGACAATTGCAACGGCAACTTTAGAACACGTGCTGAAGCTAAAACCGGTGACTTCTGGCAGTCCGATCCGTCTTGTTATCTGACAGATGAGGAGATTTTTGGAAAATGAGCGGTTTAACAAGTGAAACTGAATTAGATTATTATATTCAAAATATGCTGGCGTCAGTCAATATTATTGCGAATATGCAAAATAGCAGTAATTTGGAAATTGATGCTGCATTGAAAACGGCTTCCAAAAATCAAACTGGCAAGGTCGGCCACCCTGATCATATAGCGACGGTCAATAATTTTGTTCTGGTTATGGAGAATAAAACGGACCATTCAAAACTTTGTCTTCGTGAAGGCTCCAACATCTCAATGACGGTCGAAGCAACGGTCAATTACGCAATCAATGGCGCGGTCTTCTACGCTAAAAAAATTATTGAGGGCACCACTAATTATAAAAGAATTTTTGCATTTGGCAACGTTGGCGATTGTAAACATCATGTTTTTAAACCAATTTATATTGACTCTGAAAATATTAAAGAATTGCCGGAAGTGGACACTTTTAAAAATTTCACATCTGAAAATATCGACGCTTACTATCAACGTATGGTCTGCGGTCAAGAATCAGCTGAAGAAATTGAATTTAAAACGATAATTAACAAAGCAAAAGACTTGCACTAATATTTAAGAAATTATGGTCAGCTCGGCGAAGATGAAAAGCCGCTTGTTGTTTCTGCAATTTTATTGGCACTTGCAGAGCGTCCATACGGTTTCCATTTTACACAGCTCAACAATGATGAACAGGAAAATGACGGCACTAAAATTTTTAATAATCTTGAAAGACATCTGAACCGTGCAAAGGTTAAGCCCGAAGTCAAGAAAAATCAAGTGCTCGACCAGTTCAGACTTATTAAAAATCGTCCACTGTTGAATGCGTTTAATAAGAATCTCGATAAGACGCCGCTAAGATACTTCACTGAGTACATTGAAAATTATATCTTTGATCCGGTGGTCAACAATAATTCACCGGAAGACCTTTTGGGTAGATTTTATGGTGAATTTGTTTCATATTCCGGTGGCGACGGTCAGTCATTAGGTGTTGTGCTGACTCCACCTCATATTACCGATTTATTCTGTGATTTAGTCGACCTTCAGCCTGACGATGTCGTCTTTGATCCGTGCTGTGGAACCGGTGGATTTTTGATTGCGGCTATGCATCGAATGTTTCAAGCTGCGCAGAGTGACGCCCAGCGTAAACATATCAAGCAGCACCAGATTCACGGCATTGAAATTCGTGAGGATATGTTCTCAATCGCGACTACGAATATGATTTTGCGCGGCGATGGTCAGAGCAATTTAATTTGTGATGATTTTCTTTCTAAAGAAGCGGAATCACTTCAACTTCTTGGCGGCGGAGTGACGGTTGGATTCATGAATCCACCATACTCACAAGCTAAAGCAAAAGAGACCGCGCATCTATCAGAATTAAGATTCATACTTCATCTGCTGAACTCTGTGACTAAAGGCGGCCGTGCTGCTGTTATCGTTCCAGTCTCAGCTATGATTGGCAAGACCAAAGACGACAAAATTATAAAGCACGAAATTCTCAAACATCATACTCTTGAGGGCGTTATCAGCTTAAACAAGAATACATTTTATCGCATTGGAACTGTACCTTGCATTGCTGTCTTTACGACTGGTGAGTCTCAACCTAAAGATAAACTCGTTAAATTTATTAATTTTGAAGATGACGGCTTTGAAGTAAAGAAACATCTTGGACTTAATGAAACTGAACGCGCCAAAGACCGCAAGCAGTATCTGTTAGATTGTTGGCGTGGCAATATATCAGATGTGCCGTCGAAGTTTATGGTTGAAACGACAATTGAAGAGAGTGATGAGTGGCTTCATTCCTTTTATTATTATAATGATGAGTTACCCTCTGGAGAAGAATTTATTAATACTGTTGCCGATTATCTCACTTTTGAATTTAATATGATTGCTCACGGACGCGGCTATCTGTTTAATAATTCGAGGTGATAGGATATTGATAATTGACGACAACAACAATACTGATGCCACAATAGAATCAGAATTTATTTTGCCTCGTTCGCTCAGTGCTATGGCGAAAACTTTTTACGTCAAGACTGATAAACCTATTGGTGACGGTCTTTGGTATATGAAACAAGGCACAACAGTCACAGGCGTTAAAGTTATTGCAAAGGGTCTAGGTATTCGCTGTATAAATTCTTTAATTGAGAAAAATCCTCTGCCGAATGGTGAGAAAACTAAAGCTAAAGACTGGTACAAATGTCGTGGTACAGCGGACGTAACTAATGGCAAACAAGTTTCTAAAAACTGCGAAATTCATTTTTATCAATGTCAAAATATTGGTAAGATTGAATACAAAGTAAAAATATGGGGTGAGATAATTGAAAGTTAAATTCACTTGGACAAAAGACCACTTTGGTGACTTCACTACTCGAGATTTAATTAAAGATAAAATTTACGAAGTGCAATCAATCGAGCACGACTGGTATCGAATTATTGACGAATCAGAAGAAGATTATATGTATCCGCCACAATTATTTGAAATAGTTGAATCTGATCCGCCGGCACCGGTTTTGATGTAACGAAGATGTTGTCGCTTAACAATAAACAATGGAAAATTTTTAATTTGTCGGATATATTTTCTATTTGTGCTACGGCGAGTGGCATTGATAAGAACAAGCTTAATTATCGATCTGGTAATATTCCATATGTAACTCGAACAGATAAAAATAACGGTATTCAAGACTTTATTTGTGAGCAGTCCAATTATAACACGGACAAAGGAAATTGTATAACCGTTGGATTAGACACGCAAACCGCTTTTTATCAATCAGAAGCATTTTATACTGGTCAAAATATTCAAATTTTAAGAAATGACAAACTTAACGCTTACAATGCAAAATTTTTGCTGCCTCTGATTAAAAAGATGTTGTCAATATTTAGTTGGGGCGGTAATGGTGCAACGTTGACGAGATTGAAACGCAGTAAAATTTTATTGCCAGTCAATGACGAAGGTGAGCCGGATTATGAATTTATGGAGCAATATATTCGTGAGTGTGAACAGCAACTCATTCAACAATATTTACATTATATTAACATTCCAGATAAGGTCTCAACAAAACCATTAAATGATAAACAATGGAAGGAATTTTTTATTACTGATGTTCTTAAAATTAATTCTGGTCGCGACATATATGAAAATGAACGAATCAGCGGTAATATACCATATATCGGTGCCTCAGCTAACAACAATGGAATCACTCATTTCATTAGCAACGAAAATAAAACGCTTGAATCAAATTGTATATCTGTAAATAGAAATGGTTCTGTTGGATATGCTTTTTATCATCAATATGCAGCTTTATATTCAAATGATTGTCGAAAGTTGCGACCGTTGTTCAATAATAGGTATATTTCTCTTTTCATTGCCAATCAAATAACCGCACAACGTGAAAAATATAATTATGGATATAAAATGGGTACAGGTAGATTAAAAAAACAAAAAATCCTGCTGCCAATCGACGACAACGGCGAGCCGGATTATGAGTATATGGAAGCATTTATAAAAAACCAATTTAACAAAATTTTATCATCATATATTAATCAACGGAGGAATGACTTTGATAGTATCGTGGAATACAACCAATCAATGTAACATGTACTGCGCTCACTGCTACCGTGACGCGGGCTGTAAAGCCGAAGAGGAATTATCCACTGATGAGGCTAAAACCTTATTAAACCAAATTGCCGCAGCCGGCTTTAAGATTATGATCTTTTCCGGAGGTGAGCCGTTAATGCGGCCTGACATTTTAGATTTAGTTGCTCACGCCGCCAGTCTGAAATTAATTCCGGTGTTTGGCACCAATGGCACTCTAATTACAAAATCAATGGCTAAAGATTTAAAAGCTGCCGGTGCTAAAGGTATGGGCATTTCTCTTGATTCACTTGATGCTGATAAGCACGATAAGTTCCGCTCATTTAAAAATGCGTGGCAAGGCGCAGTTGACGGTATGAAAAATTGTCGAGAAGCCGGTTTGCCATTTCAAATCCATACGACGGTGATGGATTGGAATCAACACGAATTAGAGGCAATGACCGACTTTGCCGTTGAAATTGGTGCAAAGGCACATCATTTTTTCTTTTTAGTGCCGACTGGACGAGCCGCAACAATCGAAGAAGAATCTCTGCGGGCTGAGGCTTATGAAGATGTTTTGACTAGAATAATGAAGAAGCAGCAGACGGTTGACATTGAACTTAAACCGACCTGTGCTCCTCAATTTTTAAGAATAGCGGCACAGCTCGGCATTAAAACCAGATTCAGACGTGGGTGCCTAGCTGGATTGTCATATTGCATTATTAGTCCGCGCGGCAAGGTGCAGCCTTGTGCTTATTTAAATATGGAGCTTGGAGACGTTCGGCAGACTCCGTTTGATGAAATATGGAAAACTAATGATGTATTGAAGAAGCTGCGAACGCTTGACTATAGTGGCGGCTGTGGGAATTGTAATTATAAAAATTCATGTGGCGGCTGTCGGGCACGGGCGGCGTATTATCACGACGGCGATTTTATGACAGAAGAGCCTTGGTGTCTTTATCACGGCAGACGCGGATATTAAACTAATGATGAATGTTGAATTAGGAATGATGAATATTTTAATTATCAATTCCTCATTCATAATTCCTAATTCATAATTGATTTGGTGGTGGTTTTGTGAATGAAGATGTTTTATATACAAAGGAAATTACAGTTTTGGGCATAGGCAATATTATTTTGTCCGACGAGGGCTTCGGTGTCCGTGTGGTTGAGTATCTCGAAAAAAATTTTGACTTTCCAGATAATGTACAGCTCCTTGACGGCGGTACACTTGGCATTGAGCTTACTCAATTTATTACCGGCACGAGCAAATTGTTAATCATTGATTCGATTAACGGCGGCAAAACTGCCGGAACATTATTTAATTTGACCGGATCAGAAGTCCGTGCTCATTTTAGAGAGAAGCTATCTGCACACGAAGTTGGTATACAAGATGTTTTGACGATGTTGGAACTTACCGGCAAGGCAATTCCTGAAGTTGTGGTTATTGGTGCCCAGCCATTTAGTCTTGAAGCTGGCGTTGAACTTTCACTTCAGATGAGTGAGTTATTGCCCAAAGTTGCAGATATGGCGATTGACATTTTAAAAAGCTGGAATATAAGAATAATAACTAATGAGGAATGTTGAATTAGGAATGAGGAATTATTGTAAATGTTTATTCCTAATTCACAATTCCTAATTCATAATTGATTTGGTGGTGAATGTGTTGAAATATATAATTGGAGTCAGCGGCGGAATTGCCATTTATAAGGT
>JAFUTM010000119.1 GCA_017484235.1 Selenomonadaceae bacterium | reverse complement strand
GATAAATATTATAAATGATTATAACACTTTTTTGATTAGAAATAAATATTATTGTAGCATTATGAAATAAATAATGATATAATGACAAATGTGTAACGAAAAATCTTATTTTCATTATTAGTTATTAGGAATTAAGAAATTATGAATAATCAATCCAGTAAAAGTGAGAAATTTCTCAAAGGAACATTTATATTAACAATAGCAAGTTTTGTCGTAAAAGTCATTGGATCGTTGAATTGGATATTTGTTTCACGAATACTCGGCGGCGAAGGCATCGGCTTATATCAAATGGCGTTTCCAATTTACTTTTTTGCAATGACAGTATCGCAGGCTGGCGTGCCGGTGGCAATCTCAATCATCACAGCGGAGCGCGTGGCACTAAATGACATTTATGGCGCAAAGCGTGTTTTCAGAATATCAATGATGTTGATGCTCATCACCGGCATATTATTTTCAACGCTGACATATTTTGCCGCAAGCTGGCTGATAGATTTGCAGTTTATACGAGATCCACGAGCTTATTTATCAGTAGTGGCACTGGCGCCAACGGTATTTTTCGTAACTTTTCTATCATCATCACGTGGATATTTACAAGGCTGGCAGCGAATGACGCCGACAGCAGTAAGTCAAATTGTCGAGCAGATTTTTAGAGTTATAACGATGATTCTGCTTGCTGATTTATTACTGCCCTGGGGCTTGGAATACGCGGCAGCAGGTGCAAGTCTTGGAGCGCTGGCAGGTGCAGTGACAGGTTTAATGGTATTAGTTTACTTCCACATAAAACTTAATCGAGAAATTGATGCTAAATACGGAGTGGATTTAAAGCCATCACCTCAGACAAAAGACGAATCCACACTAAAAATAATGAAACGAATCTTTACCTTGAGCTTGCCGGTAAGTGCGGCATCAATAATGCTGCCAGTCGTGTCGAATTTGGATTTAATGATAGTGCCGCAGCGTTTGGAAGTCGCAGGTTATTCCGTTCATCAGGCAACGGAATTGTTTGGATATTTGACAGGAATGGCTGTTCCTTTAGTTAATCTTGCAACTATCTTAACTGCGTCACTTGCCGTTTCAATAGTACCGGCAATTTCAGAGGCACGTGCCTTAAAAGACACAACGAGAATTTATCGACAGACGGCGGCGGCAGTCAGAATTTCAAATTTTGTATGCTTCCCAGCATTTATAATTGTATTTTTGCTTGCAACACCGATTGCCTCTCTGATTTACAATGCACCAGGTGCAGGTCCGGCAGTAATGATTTCGGCAGTATCAATCATATTGCTGGGATTGCATCAGGTTTCAACCGGAGTACTTCAGGGCTTAGGTCATACGACAATTCCAATGGTTAATATGATTTTGGCGGCGGCGGCTAAAGTGGCACTCAACTGGACATTGACGGCAATGCCGGCACTTGGAATAATGGGCGCGGCGTGGGCGACCGCAGCAGATATGGGCGTTGCAGCGTTCATCAATTTATATTTTATATACCGATATATTGGATATAAAATGGAACTTGGGCAGCTTATAAAAACCATTGTTTCTTCAGCAGTGATGGCGGCTGCAGTTAAATTGTTCTATGATTTCACCATTGCTCAATGGAATATGGCAGTATTCTCGCTTTTCGGCGCAGTTATAGTTGGATGTCTTGTCTATCTGGCAGTAATGGCAGCAATCGGTGGAATTTTGGAAGAAGATATGCAGCGTATTCCATTGATTGGCAGAGCTGGTGTTAAACTGTTCCGCAAACTTGGTCTCTTTAAAAATTAATATTTTACGATTAATTATTCAATAACTAAAAGAGGTAATATACCTTGAAAACAAAATATGTAATGTCAAAAAATAATTTTTCAGAAACTTTTTTATGGTTGAAGGAAAAATTAATTGAATTGCAAGTTGAACAACGAGAGATTTTCACAACGCAGCTTCTATTGGAAGAAAATTTTCTGCAAATGGAAAAATTATCTGAGCAGCAACAAAATTTTTCTGCTCAAGTATACATACAAGAAAGTTTTGGCAGAATAAGTGTAAAACTTACTGCCATAGGCAAAATCTATTATCCTTCTGTAAAAATTGAGGATATGAAAGAAGACGATGAGGATTATGCAAGGACGTTAATCATTCAAGCACATAGAAAACGTTTAAGATATTCTCATATTAATGGAGAAAATATTGTCACCATTAGAGTGCATAAGTCTAATATAACAGGTACTCAAAAGACGATTTTAGGCCTCGTTCTCGGAATCATTTTAGGAGTTTTATTTAAGGAATTTCTTCCTGAGGCTGAATTAAATTGGATTGAAATTAATATTTTAAATGCAATTCAAACTATGTTTTTAAATGCACTGATAATGGTTACTGCTCCGATGATTTTCTTTTCAGTACTTGCCCAATTTTCTAATATGTCCGACACAGCTTATATTGGTCGTATTGGCGGAAAATTACTTATCTTTTCTTTGCCAAAACTCGCGTTTTATGTGGCATTAGGACTTTTTGCTGGTTATTTAATTGGTGGAATACCACAACTTACAGTAATGGTAGGCAGTGAAACGATAACTTCAAATACAGATAATGCTTTAAGAGATTTAATCGTAGGAATTGTTCCAAATGATATTGTCACTCCTTTTCATACCAATAATATTTTGCAAATGCTTTTTATAGCGTGTTTTTTTGGAATGATTATGTCTCGTGCCGGACAATGGGCAGCTTGGGGAAGAGATTGTGCTACATTCTTTAGTCGTTTTTTTACTGATGTTATAGGTGTTATCGTTCCATTTATTCCACTCGTCGTTATGGTGTCAATGATGAAGTTAATGTTGCATACAGGATTTTCAGCCCTCATTCCATATACTAAACTGATTATTGCAACTGCAGCAGGATCAATTTTGTCAATTCTCATCTCTTCCGCAATTGTTTCCATTATTGGTAAAATTTCACCTGTGCCATTTATAAAAAAACTTGCAAATTTTTATCCATTGCCGTTTTCTTTGAGTGATTCAACTGTTTGTATGCCTGCCACAATGTCTTTTTGTCACGAAAAATTAGGTATAGATAAACAACTGACGAATTTTTCAATTCCTGTTGGAATGCAATTAAATATGGAAGGTACTGCATATTATGTTGCTATTATATCAATGATGTTAGCGCATACTTTTAGCTTAGATATTGATTTTGAATTTTTGGTAACATTTTTCATTGCTCAATTTATTATTTCTCTTACGGGTGTAGGACTCATTGCAATGCCAACATTATTTGCCTCTTTCGGTATACCTGAAATTGCAATTATGATGGTTATTGGTATTGAGCCAATTTTAGATATGTTCGGTACAGCGCACAGTGTCGCAGGAAACATTACTTCTACTACGCTTGTTTCTTTGAAAGAAAACAAAATAGATAAAAAAATTTATGCTGGAAATACTGATTAAAATATTGAACTGCATTTCGAAAAAATTTAATGTATTTGATATATATGGAGAGGTAATATAAATGATATCGGAATGGGAATTATTATTGCGTCTGGCTTTATCGTGCGTATTAGGCGGCGTGATTGGATATGAGCGGCAGTCACGGCGAAAATCAGCAGGACTGCGTACAAATGTGTTAGTGTGTCTCGGATCGTGCCTGATAATGGTATTATCTGAGGCTTTATATCTTAATGTCGAAGGGCGCACAAATGCGGACCCTGCGCGACTAGCGGCGCAAGTTGTAAGCGGCATCGGTTTCTTAGGTGCAGGCGCGATAATGAAGGAAGGTCTGACCGTTACAGGTCTTACGACGGCCGCTTGTTTATGGGTAGTCGCCGGCGTTGGACTTGCCGTTGGTGCCGGTTATTATTCCGGTGCCTTGTTTGCAACGGCGTTAGTATTTGCAACACTCGGCACATTATCTCGAATTGATGAATGGGTAATGCACGAGAAAAATTTATCACTTATCATTCATACGCAGGATAAGCCTGGTCAATTAATGCATATAAGTTCCTGCCTTGACGACCTTCAATTAAATATTCGCGGAGTTAAAGTTAAAGCTGATGAAGACGAATCGGATAATAAAGGTGCGCCTTTCTTATATATTGAACTTGAAATTTATAATCATCGCAATTTAAAGAATGTGATTGTTGTTGATGCGATAAAAAGAATCGACGGTGTTATAAGCGTAAATGTCACTTAACAATAATTATCACTTGACATAAAAGGCTTAGTTGCGTATTATTATATTGAAAACTTTTTTATATATTTGGAGGGTGAAAATGAGCAAAGCATTAATCATTGGCTGCGGCGCAGTTGCAAGCGTTGCAATTCACAAATGTGTCGAGAATCACGAAGTATTTAACGAAATCTGCATTGCAAGCAGGACTAAATCAAAATGTGACGCATTGAAGTCTAAGCTGGACGGTAAAACTTCCACTAAAATTTCAACCTCGCAGGTTGACGCTAACAATGTAGAACAGCTTGTAAATTTAATTGATCAGTTTAAACCTGATGTAGTTATGAATCTGGCATTACCTTATCAAGACTTGACGATTATGGAAGCGTGTGTCCGTACGAAAGTCAACTATCTTGATACGGCAAATTATGAATCAGAAGAAAATCCTCAATTCTCTTACAAAGAGCAATGGGAATTTAATGAAAAGTTTAAAGATGCAGGTATAACGGCGCTTTTAGGCAGCGGCTTCGATCCAGGCGTAACAGGTGTATTCGTTGCGCACGCTCAGAAACATCAGTTTGATAAAATTGACACAATTGATATTTTAGACTGCAACGGCGGCGACCACGGTTATCCTTTTGCGACAAATTTTAATCCTGAAATAAACATTCGTGAAGTCACGGCTCCTGGTATGTACTACGAGAACGGCAAGTGGATTGAGACCAAATCTATGGAGATTAAACGAGTTTATAACTTCCCTCAAGTCGGTCAGAAAGATATGTACCTCATTCATCACGAGGAAATGGAATCTATCGTCAAAAATATTCCTAATATTAGACGTATAAGATTTTTTATGACGTTCGGTGAAAGTTATCTTCGTCATCTGCGCTGTCTTGAAAATGTCGGTATGACGAGTATTGAACCGATTAACTTTCAAGGTCATCAAATTATACCACTGCAATTTTTGCAAGCCGTTCTGCCTAATCCAGCCAGTCTCGGTCCGCGCACGAAAGGTAAAACTAACATTGGCTGCATTTTTCACGGCACAAAAGACGGTCAACCTAAAAATTATTATGTTTATAATGTTTGTGATCATCAAGAGGCTTATCGTGAGACTGGATCGCAGGCGGTCGCATATACGACTGGCGTACCGGCAATGATTGGTGCAATGCTTTTAGTTAATGGTAAATGGAATCTCAAAGGCGTACATAATATTGAAGAGTTTGATCCAGATCCATTTATGG
>JAFUTM010000118.1 GCA_017484235.1 Selenomonadaceae bacterium | reverse complement strand
TAAAACATTTACCATTGCCGATTTAAAAAGTCGGCTGCAAGCTAAAGATTATAAAATGACTGAACAACGGCGTGAGATTCTGCAAATTTTTTTGGATCAGCCGGCCGAACATCATTTGAGTGCGGAAGATGTACACGCCATTTTAAGAAGTAAGAAATCCGAAATCGGGCTGGCGACTGTTTATAGAAGTCTGGAGCTTTTGGGCAGTCTTGGTCTCTTACTAAAAATTGAATTTGGAGATGGCTGCAGCCGCTATGAGTTAAATACGACGGATCCAAACTCTCACAGGCATCATCATTTAATTTGTATAAAATGTCATAAAGTCATTGAATTTGATGAGGATAAGCTCGATGAGTTGGAAGCTGAGATTGCCAATAAATCCGGTTTTGAAATCCTCAATCACGAAGTTAAATTCTTTGGTTATTGCAAAGATTGCCGCAATCAATCCGATGATGAATAGTTATGAAGATACCAGATACTGAAGTTATAGTTAAAATTACTCGTGAAGTTCTGACGCTCTTTAATATTGAGGGCGAATTGAATATTTATAATGATTTAACTGACGGAATCGTGACCACTCGTTTAATGTTTAATGGCCGGACGTATGTGAACAGCGATACCATTAATCCAAATGAGCTTGAGCGAGCCGAAATTCATAGATTGGTCAAGCGCAATCTTTATGTGATATTTATTCGTGATTTTAACAAAAGCCCTGCGCCTTATGGAATTATGCACGGTGTGCGCCCGACCAAGATTGTACATCGCTGGATACGTGCTTTAAATAATACAATTAATAATTCCTCAATTCAAGATTATATCATAAATCGCCTTAAAACGGACTATCTTGTCAGTGAAGATAAGGCTGAACTTTTGACGAGAGTGGCGATTCGTCAGATACCGATTCTCAACACATCAGATGAGTACACCGTCAGTGTTTATGTCGGCATTCCGTTTTGTGTGACGCGTTGCCTTTATTGTTCATTTCCTTCTAATGTATTGCCCGACGATAAAAAGATTGCTGAATTTATGCAAGTGCTTGCCCGTGATGTTGAAGCCGCGAAAGATAATATTACACGTCACGGTTTTAAAGTGCAGAATATTTATATTGGCGGCGGCACTCCAACGAGTCTGCCAGATATTTTTTTTGCACAGATGCTCCGTATGATTTATAATACATTTTACAATGATGAGGTCGTTGAGTTTACCGTTGAGTGTGGGCGTCCTGACACGATTACTCTTGAAAAGATTGCGGTTATGAGTCAATACAGAGTGACGCGCGTCAGTGTCAATCCTCAGTCGATGCAGCAGCGCACTCTGGACATTATTGGTCGTCGTCACACACCGGAAGATATTATTCGTGCATTTAACGAACTTAGGTATGGCGGCAATTGGCAAATTAATATGGATTTAATTCTTGGCCTGCCTGGCGAAACAGTTGACGACGTACGTGATAGTTTGGAGAAGGTGATTGCGTTAAATCCAGATGATATAACTATTCACGCATTGGCAATTAAACGCGGCTCACGTCTACAGATGACTTTGGACGATATTACAAGTAATGAAAAAGTATCAAATACCCAGCCGCTTAATCAAAATAAAAATTTATTTAACTTGCCGAATGATGAAGAAGTCCGGCAAATGGCAAAAGTTACAGAAGAGCTTTTGCGTGTCAATAATTTTGAGCCGTACTATTTATATCGTCAAGGTTATATGAGCGGTCAAATTGAGAATATTGGTTACTGCCGCGATGAAGCGGTCGGTGTTTACAACGTGCAGATTATGGACGAGCGGCAGACGATTATTGGCATTGGCGGTGCTGCAACGACAAAAGTTGTTGACTTTAAAAATAATTGCCTTCATTCGGTTTTTAACGCTAAAGACTTGCTTACTTATCTCAAGAATGTTGATTATTATATTGATAAGCGAACCAATCTGATTAACAGCATCTATGACTAATATTTGAAATGGAATATAACAGAATCTGCCAAAAAATGGCGGATTTTTTATTTGCAAAAAGCCTTGACAAATCGTTTTTTTTTTATAATGATTTATCCGGTTTTTGAGGCGTGTTATTAGATTTTTTAATTACTGGAGGTTATAAAATGACTGATATTAAAAGAAAAGATTTGGAAAAACTTAACCGTGATTTAATAGAAGAATGGAAAGAATACGAAAAATCAATAAATGATATTGAATCTATTAAACCAGAATTTAAAAATGAGTATGACAAAAAATCTGATTATACAAATTATGTTATGAAAAAAGGCTTTTATGCTGGTGTTACATTTGCACAAGGAAAATTGGAAGAGTTTTTAGATAAACATAAATAAAATAATATTAAAATTATATATGAATTAGACCAGCTATGAAAAGTCAAGCAGATTTTAAAATTGGTACATAATTCAGCCTTCTTCTTCTTATAGAACTGGTCTTTAAAAGCAGCAAGAGTTGTGCCAATGCCGGTTATTGTGGTAAGCTGGGTATCAAAAATTTCGTTCAATCTCTTTATCAAAGGAGGCAATGCTGTCCTCAAGTGATTTTATCTGTTCAATGAGCTGGTTCATCTTCTAACATTTGTTCTGGAGTGGTGTAATTTGAGAGTAATTCGAGTGAGGATTTGCCGAAAGTATCAGAAAAAATCTTTTGATATTCGGTAAATGTCTGAGATAACCTTGCGTTTGAAGTCTGAGGCTGTGTCAACAATGTAAAAACGTTGTCTGCAAAGTTCACGCAAAGAGATCACGCAACTTGAGTCTGACAATAACGCCAAAAACGGACAACATCAGCAATAATCTCGGTGTCATTCTTTGTTCTGCGAATATACTGATTGAATCGTTTGATTATCTTGGCGAATATGAGCATAAAGAGGCAGCCAATAATGAGCGGCTGCTTCCATTGCGAATACAACTTTACGCACTTGATTCATTAAATTGTCAAGCTTCAACTTCTTGAGGATAAGTTTTCGGGATTCGTCAAGGATAGCGGCTTCGTGGTGGTGTTTAGCTATATCAATACCTACAAAATACATAATTAACACTCCAATCTTGGACAATTTCTCTGATTGCTATGGCTCAAATCCTGTTTAGAAATAAGTTGACTTGGCAACATCCAGCTCATAAATGAAAAACCATAGGTCAGAGTCTTCACGCTTTGCAAAGTGGACAATAGGCGGTTGATAGAAGAAATTCTGTCCATTTGGATTATATCAAAATCTTTTTGATTCTAATATCTAAATTTTACTTTATTATAACAGGAGATGATTCTTATGGCGTTACCAGTAATTCCGGTTGCGGTAAAACTTTTGGCTCCTATTGTTGGCGGCATTGGAGCTGAATTAGTAAAAGGACATTTTGATAATAAAAAGGCTAATGCCGAAGTAAAAAAGCGGCAGTAGATGCTATCCCAAAAGTTGCTGCTGTGGGTATTGTTGGATTTATAGCAAAACAAATTCGCGATGTTGTTATTGATGCAAAAGAATTTGAAGTCAACGGTAAAAAAGGTGATGCTGCTTTCAATATCAAAGGCAAAAGATGATAAATTATATATAAAAACTATTACACAGCTGTAAAAGGTTGCGTTTTTTTTATAAGGGGAACTTATCAAGTACCTCTGAAAATTGAATTGAAAAACAACAAAAAATGCTATAATATATAAGAAATGATTGGAGATGATGAAATGAATGTATTTGAAAGATTGAGAAATGGACAGCATTGTCACGTAACGGAAGATGAGCAATATGTAAAAGAGGCACACGGTGAGTTTGCACGCTGCGCTCATATTTGTCACTTGATTAACTCGACTGATCCAAATAATAAAGAAGAACTAATTAAACTTGAGCGTGAACTTTTTAACGGTAATCTTGACGCGACGAGTTTTTTAACGCCGCCTTTTCAGATTGACTGCGCCTGCAGATTGTTTCTCGGCAAAAATGTATTTGTGAATCACGGTTT
>JAFUTM010000117.1 GCA_017484235.1 Selenomonadaceae bacterium | reverse complement strand
CCATATCTGAAAGAGTTGGGAATCACTGCGATTGAACTTTTGCCAATCTTTGAGTTTGATGAGTTTGAGGGCGCACGTGACGACGGCAACGGCGGCACATTGATGAACTACTGGGGCTATAGTACCGTTGCATTTTTCGCGCCTAAGGCTGGTTATGCCGCCAGCGGTAAGTATTCAATGCAGGCTGACGAACTCAAAACACTGATTAAGGAACTCCACCAAAATGGAATCAAAGTCATTTTAGACGTAGTTTTCAATCACACTGCAGAAGGCAATGAGCACGGACCTTATATAAATTTCAAAGGTCTTGACAACAATCTGTATTATATCTTGACACCGGACGGCTGGTATTACAATTTCAGCGGCTGCGGCAATACTCTCAACTGCAACAATCCGATTGTTCGCAACTTAATTCTGGACTGCCTGCGCTACTGGGTTGGTACTTATCACGTCGACGGCTTCCGTTTCGATTTAGCGGCAATCTTAGGACGTAACCAAGACGGTTCACCAATGGCTAATCCACCGCTGCTGGAATCACTCGCGGCTGATCCAATTCTTAAAGATGCCTGTCTGATCGCTGAGGCTTGGGACGCCGGCGGTCTCTATCAAGTTGGCAATTTTCCTGCTTATGGCCGCTGGGCTGAGTGGAATGGCAGATACCGTGACGACGTTCGCCGCTTCCTCAAAGGTGAGGCTGGACTTGCCAGTGCAGTCGCGGCCAGAATTACAGGCTCAGAGGACATTTATAATCGCTTCTGGCGTGGCGATACTGCTTCAGTAAACTTCATCACCTGTCACGACGGTTTCACTCTGTACGACCTCTATGCTTATGATAACAAGCACAATGAGGCAAACGGCTGGGGCGGCAGTGACGGCGGCAATGACAATCACTCTTGGAACTGCGGCTGGGAAGGTGACTGTGAAGATTACGGAATTAATTTCCTGCGGCACAAGATGATTAAAAATGCGGCGGCAATCCTCTTGACAAGTGTAGGTATTCCGATGATTTTGGCGGGCGACGAGTTCGGCAATACACAATACGGCAACAACAATCCATACTGCCAAGATAACAAAATCAGTTGGATTGATTGGAATGATCTTGAAAAGAATCAAGATTTATACAAATTTTTCAAGAAGATGATAGCTTTCCGCAAGGCACATCCTGTATTAATGAGAATGTCCAAAGGCACACCAGTAGGCTATCCACCGATTAGCGTTCACGGCACTAACTCCTGGCAGTTTGATTACTCTTCAGAGAATCGCGTCATTGGTGTGATGTTTGCCGGTAGAACTGACGATGATGAAGATGATTTCGTTTATATCGGTATCAATGCTCACTGGGAAAGTCACGGCGTTTGGCTGCCGGCACTTCCTCAAAATATGAGCTGGCAAGTTGAAGCAAATACCGATTTGGGCGAAAATGCGGTTTATGATGAACCAGTTGCGATTAATTCTTCAGAACAATTCATCATCGGCGCACGTTCAGTAATAATTTGTACTTCAAGAAAGGTGTGAAAAAATGCCAGCAATTACAGTTAAATCAATCGAATTGTCCGAAATGCAAAAGAAAGTTTTGGCAAAAAAATATGTTGAAATTTTCTCTGAAATTACTAATGTTCCAAAAGATAGAGTTTATATCTTCTTTGACGGGCACGAACTCAACAACGTTGGCACAGCCGGAATCCGTTTCAGTGATAAACCGAGCAAGGCGTGGAGCAAGTTTACTGAGGACGAGTGGAGTAAAGACCCTGACATTGTCGCCAAAATTGAGAAGGCAGGCGAATAGTCTTGAATGCAATCTTTACGAGGACAAGTGTACGCCAGTTTGAAGAGCGTGAGGTTGAACCGGAAAAAATTGAACAGCTTCTTAAAGCCGGATTTGCCGCACCAAGCGCACTTAATGAGTGCCCTTGGGAATTCTACGTTGTCACGAACAAAGGAACTTTGGCAACATTGTCAAAAACTAGCCAATATGCTCGACCAGTAGCGAATGCTCCTGTTGCTATTGTCATTTGCTATAACACCAGCACACTCAAGAGTTTGGATTTTGTCGATATTAATTGTGCAATCGCAGCAGAGAACATCTGGCTGGAAATGGAAGAACTGGAGCTTGGTGGCGTCTTTATGGCAGTAAAACCATTTGAGGCACGAGTCGAATTTGTAACAAAGGTGCTTAATCTTCCTGAAAATATTATTCCTTTTGGAATTATGCCGCTCGGTTATCCAAAGAATAAACGTCAACAAAAAGAGCGTTTCAATGCGGAACGTGTCCACTATATTAATTAGGAATGAGGAATTATAAATTAGGAATAGGAGTGACGATATTAATTCCTAATTCATCATTTCTCATTCCTAATTAAAAACTTGAGGTGTTAAAATGAACGCTATTGAAGCGATAATGACGAGAAGAAGTACTCGCAGTTACAAGCCGGACTCTGTCGAACGTGAAAAGCTGGAACAAATAATTGAAGCTGGACGCTATGCACCGAGTGGAGGCAACAATCAATCGAATCATTTTATTGTCGTTCAAAATAAAGAAGTCCTTCAAAAACTCGCAAAACTTGCTGAAGAAGCATTTGCAAAAATGGAAGTCACCGAAAATACTTATTCCAGTCTGAAAAGTTCAATTCTTCAATCCAAGAAGGGCGGCTACGTATTTTATTACCACGCTCCAGTATTGATTATTGTTGCAAATCAAAAAGATTATGGCAATAACATCGCAGATTGCAATGTCGCCATAGAAAATATGATGATAGCGGCAAACTCTCTTGACTTGGGTAGCTGCTATATTAACCAGTTGCATTGGCTTAACGAAGATGAAAATATTCTGCCGTATCTGCAAGAACTTGGACTCAAAGACAATGAACGTGTTTATGCCTCAATGATTGTTGGTTATCCTAAATCAGCGGACGGCAAGCCACAAAGAACTGCCTTAAAAAGAAAGGGCAACGAAGTAACATATATTTAATTAGGAATTGTAAATTAGGAATTAGGAATAAAAAATATTCAACATTCATAATTCCTCATTCCTCATTATTAATTCATCATTATTTAAGGGAGTGATTTATTATGATGATTTATCATAAAAAGATTGGGAAGAAAGAGATTAATCCAGGCGTCGTCTTTCAGTATCTCGGCAAAGGTAAAGAGATGATGGTTTATCACTGGAATATGGCTGACGGCAGCGAAGTTGCAATGCACACTCACGAATCAGAGCAGTTCGGCTACTGCATCAAAGGCGGCTTCATTATCATTGAAGATGGCACAAAATATGAAATTGGCGCGGGCGATGCTTATTTCATTCCGGCTAATGTGCCACATTCTTTCGTTGCAGTCGGCGATACTGAAGCAATTGACATCTTCCATCCGCTTAGAGAAACTTTGCCGGACGGTAATCCTGCTTAACCTGGAGGTGAGAGCATATGAGATACCAATATTTTGATAATGAAGGCAAGCCTTTGCAATTTGGAAAATGTCAAACAAATGAAATCTCCGTGATTCAAGATACACAGACCGGATTGTATTGGGAAGCAAAATCTTTTGATCAAAATGATGACCGCTATTGTCAAAAGCTCATGAATTGGGAAGAATTTACGAAAGATTATATCGCACAACTCAACTCAATTAAATATGGCGGATTTGATGATTGGCGTGCGCCGTCTAAGCACGAGCTGCGCAGTCTTATCACTTATCTTGGAATTAATCCGGCTTACGTTCAAGAGATGTCATTCACATTGGCACCGGAAGACTACTGGGCAGGCGGCTCCTATGGTCCGAGAAAAGATGACTGTGGCTGGGTGATTAACTTTAATATCGGTGCTACCACTGCCAAAAATAAATCACTCACCGCCTGTGGAATAGCAGTTAGAGGGAAGGCCTTGCCGCAGCCTCAGGAACGTTTTGTCGATAATGGCGACGGCACTATCACCGATACTTATCTTAAGTTGATGTGGCAAAAAGCAGCGAATCCGCGTACAAGTTACAAACAGGTTATGGAAATGCTGCCGAATTTTGAGTTAGGTGGACATCGTGATTGGCGATTGCCTACTATGCACGAACTCAGTACAATTTTTGACGACTCCTACTCTAATGACAACTGGTTCTTCAATGACTACTTTGACAGCAATGAAATACCTCACTACATTACAAGCAACCTTTTTGAGGATACTTATGTTTGGGTCATTAACTTCTACTTCGGTTATGACGGCTACTACGCTGAAAAAAGTATAGGCTTGGGCTATCGTCTTGTTCGCAATCTCGATTTTGAGGAAAAAGTATTTACTATGCCGAGCGGCGGTCAAAAAGAGATATTTAACGCTCAAGGTGAAATTATCGGCGTTGATGCGTCACGTGCTGCTGTAGCCTTTGGTGAAATTGAAAATTATATTTGGGATATGAAGACCGGCATTATTTACGAGAAGGCAGGAGCTAAAAGCTACACCTTTGAAGAAGCGCAGGAACACGTTAAGAATCTCAATGCCACTTTCTATGGCGGCACGAATAATTGGAGACTGCCGACAGTTGACGAGTTGAGATTTATCGTCGATTACAGCAAGAAGACGCCGGCTGTATTCAGTAATTTTGCTCAATATGTAAAATCGGATTTTTACTGGGCGGCTGAAGAATATCCAACACCAAATGGTGAACGTAATTGGGCAATTTACTTTGGTTATGGCTACGCGGTGCCGATTGAGAGAAGTCATCGCTGCGGCTGCATTGCGATCAGCGGCGGTTATGAAAATCTTGCAGACAAGGGTATGCATCGCTACGAGATTAAAGACGGCGTTGTTATTGATAAATACACTAATCTGATGTGGCTGCAAGATGAGCTGCCGACAATGACTTATTCCGAATTTGAAAAATATCTCAAAGAACACGAACTCGCAGGTTACAATGATTGGCGGATTCCTGATATGAAAGAATTGTCGACAATTGTAATTCGCGACGCAAAAGATAATGAGTGGTTCAATAAAGAACTTTTCCCTCATATTTATGACGAGGGCAGAAACTTCTTCATCGCGAGTGAAACTTTCAATGGAATGTTTAACTGGGGCGCGAATATGACTTTCGCTTATGACGGTTATTATGCTAATCGTTTAGTCGGTCAGTATCGCATTAAGCCTGTCAGAACGATTAATAATTAGGAATGAGGAATTTTTAATTAGGAATTGGGAATTTTGGATCGAGGTAATAATTCCTCATTCAACATTCCTAATTCCTCATTTTATTGAGGAGCAAAATTATGACCACAGAGCAGAAATATATGAAAGTACTATTTAAAAATTATATGCTGCCGCCGGATAAAATTCCGCTGATAGTCAGCAACACAGTGCTTGCAGGATACTTTTTCGGTGACGGCGGACTTGCAGTCGTCTCATTCTTAATGCCGGTGTTTTTCCTATTCGAGACTTTTGGATTTTGGATAAATTACGGCGCATTTGCCAAAAGTATAGAATCCGTGAGCAAAAATGAAACGGAAATGGCGCGTTCATATTCATTATTGGCACTGACTTTATCGGTGATTGTCGGCATAATTCTGTCAATCATAATTATTTCTACATTTCCCAATTTGGTTAATATATTGGAAATTCCAGCAGGGCTTCATCAAATGGCGGAAGACTATGGAATAATGATGGCAGTAAGTGGAATATTTTTGGTTATCGCCTCTTATTGCTGGCAATTCGTAAAGATGATTGGATTACAGGCGAAAATCAGAAAAATTTACATCTTAATTATGCTGATTGATGCCTTAGTTGCGATTATTTGTATAAAAATTTTCGATCTCGGCATAGTCTCTCTTCCGATTGGTATGATTGGTGCGCTACTGTTCGTCATTTTAATGTCCAGTTTATGGCTTTTTAAAAATTTCAAACAAAACTTATTTGCCAAAATTAAAAATCCAATACAATCAATCATTGAAATATTCAGCAGTGGAAGTGCGCCTTCTCTCGGTAAGTTTTACAGTCTCTTTATAATGTTTGGATTTAATATTGTGCTGATGAGGACCTACGGCGTCAATGGCGTTGCTATATTCGCGGTAATCCAAACGGCCATTAGGATTTGCAGATTACATTCTCAAGTTACGTGGCAGCCGCTCTTGCCAATTTTGACTATGGAATACGGCGATAAAAATTTGGCTTCAATGTTGCTGCTGTTAAAACATTCATTGATTCAAGCTATAATAATGGCAGTTCTTCCGGCGATTGTCATATTCTTTGGCGCAGATTACTTCATCACCAATTCCAGTGTTGATGTATCATTTTATAATTTTGCCGTCGAATCGTTCAAGGCATACAGTTTATCAGTAGTTTTCGCAGCGATTAATTCAATCTTTATCATTGCTTATTCAATCACAAATCATAAAGTTTTCTCAAATGTTTTGGAGTTGCTTCGCTCATTGATTTTGATCGTGCTGTTCATAAATTGTACGGATTCATCACTGATTTTTTGGTCATTCTTATTCGCTGAGGTCGTCACATTGATTTTAATTGCTGCAGGTGGATTTATTCTTTGCAAGCTGAATAACTTAAAATCGCCTTTGCTTTTGAAAGATGAATTTTTCAGACCGTCATTATTTTTAATCGTTGACCGACAGCAAGGCTTAACTAATGAAAATAAAAATCAGATTAAAAGTATTGCAAATGAGAAGATTTTAAAATTTATAGATAAATGGCTGAAAGTCGTGAAAAAATTTAGCGATACCGGTAAAAATGATTTTACTTCAATTCACATAACAGATAATAGAATTACACTCCGCAGTGCAGGTAAATTGTTCAATTATAATTCAAATGCGCAAGCTAAAGAAATTATACAAAGTTTAGAAGGACTCAACAGCAGCAAGTACACTTATACACTCGGAATGAACAATCTGTATCTAATCTTTTAATAAGAAAAACTTATAAACTTTCTACAAAAATCGAATTGCATAAAAGTTCATAATTCCTTAAAATGTAGTAAATTACGTTAATGAGTTTAATTTTGAGCGAAAGAAACAATCACAAAATTTAGTGGTTTTTAGTTTATTGAAAACGGCGTGAACACCCGCGATTTTAAGCGTTGGATGAAACGCCGCCAAAAAACATCTTGACAGCTAAATATAAACCCATTAAAATTGAATTTAGCAAAGGTGTGGTTGGCAATAAAATCGTTTTGTCGTAAAATCCAACGTCGCAGTAGTCGTCTGCGTTATCAAAATGTATTAAAAACAAAATTTGGCGGAGCACTTCCCCCTCGCAGCAGCGCGACACTTAGATTTTGTGAATCGTGACGGGTTTAAGAGAAAAGGTGCAAGTAGAATCAAAGTAAGCGTGTAGACGAAAGGTCTTAACGTGTAGAGGCGACGTGGACACGCCGATAAGAATAAGGCTATCCTGCATCAGCAGGCGTTAGTCCATATAGCAAACTTCTTAAATAGAGACCCGAAAAACTACTGTCTCTTAGAAGCCTTT
>JAFUTM010000116.1 GCA_017484235.1 Selenomonadaceae bacterium | reverse complement strand
TTTGTTTATGTCAAAGATGTTGTCAAGGTAAACCTTTGGTGTTTGGATAATAATATTGAAAATGGCGTTTACAACTGCGGCACAGGTCAGGCGCATACCTTTAACGAAGCGGCGCAGGCAGTGATTAATGCGGTCGGCACTGGTAAAATTGAGTATCGTGATTTTCCAGACGGGCTGCGCGGCAAATATCAAAGTTATACGCAGGCTGATGTGAATAAGCTGATTAAGGCTGGCTATGACGGCAGTTTTACTGATATAAATCAAGCTGTAAAAGAATATTGTCAACTCCTTGATAAAAATGGTGGTTATTATTCTTATGTCCAATAAAGCTGTATTCTTTGACCGTGACGGCACTCTCAACGTTGAAGTTGGATATTTGTACGAATTTGATAAATTTAAATGGATTGACGGTGCAATTGAAGCTGTAAAATTTTGTAATGATAATAACTATTTGGTTATTGTTGTGACTAATCAAAGCGGTGTTGCACGCGGTTTTTATACTGAAGATGATATAAAAAAACTCCACATTCAAATGAATGAGGAGCTTGTAAAATATGGTGCACATATTGATGACTTTTATTACTGCCCGCATCACCCAAATGGTGCGGTTGAAAAATATCGAATGGATTGTGATTGTCGTAAGCCTAAATCGAAGATGATTGAAGAGGCTTGCTTAAAATACAATATCGACAAAACTAATTCTTTGATGATTGGCGACAGTGAAAGAGACGTTCAATGCGCTCAAAATGCCGGCATACGCGGAATATTATTTGAAGGCGGCAGTTTATTGCAGTGTCTGCTGAATAACATAAACGGCTAATAAAAGCCTTGCCGCCCATAAATATTACGCTTAATAGTTGTAAATATCATTGACACTCGGAACTATAATGATATACTCTCCATTGTGAGATTTAAGTAAAAGTTCGAGCATAACATCTTCCGGCACACTCACGCAGCCAGCCGTTGACCAGCGGTTTGTGCTTTTGCAGTGCAGGAAGATCGCTGCACCACGTCCATATACCGTAGGATTAATGTTGTAGCCAATGTTCATCGCATACTTATATTGATAATAAGTAATCAGATGTTCACCGGACACTCCTCTGCTGCTTTCCACCCAAGTATTATAAGTAGAACGTTCACTGGAAAGATAAGAATTAGGAGTTATCTTTCTATACTCCATTTCTGTGCCTGGATTGTCAACGAGACCGAACGCATAAAGAATAGGAAATGAACCTATTGGCGTCGTACGACTGCCGGCCCAGCGATCGGCTGAAAGACCGTTGCTGCCATAACCATTGTAGGATTCCAGCTCTAATTGCCAAGTACCGTCGTCTAATTTATTCCAAAGACTAAGGCTGTGATCGACAACTAAGATAATCTGATCTGTTTGCATTGCAGTTTGAGTATTTGCCAAAATATATGACAGCTCGGACTCGTCCAGCGGTAGTTCTGCCGAAGCGTTACCGATAAGACTAAACATTGCAATTAATACACCAACTAAAAATTTTTTCATAAATAAACACTCACTTTTCTAATTAATTGATTCAAATTCAAATTTTGGAATGAAAAACTTTGCAAATGGTGAATTTTGCCATTTGGAGTTGATTTTTTGCTCAATACCGTCACATTCTTCAATGTGCGTTTCCGGCATCAAAACTAAAAATTGTTTCTTGCCGTTTTGTGTTACGCAATCACTTGGCTGCAAACTATTTAAAAGTAACTCACGGAATCTATCAAGCGCATCAGAGTTTTCAGTGTTGAGAGTGATCTGCATAATCTGCACATCTCTCCTATAATTACGTACTAACCGAACGAGCATACGATAAATTTCCTTGAAACCATTTATCTCAACAAAATATGCGCTGTTGCCAATTACTCTTTCACCAAGAATCAACTGCATATCTAAAAGTTTTTTTCTATCAGATTGATTAATATCTTCATCGCCGTAAAATGAACAACTGTGATTGCCTGCTTGCTTTGCTTCATATAATGCCCTGTCTGCTTTTTTGTACAAAATTGAAAAATCTGTTCCGTCGCTTGGAATAAACACAGCTCCCATTGATGCACCAAACGGAATGTTTATATCTTTGCCTATGATTTCTTTGACAGCGGCTGATATTTTTTCATTGAGGAAAACTGATTTTTCAACCACTTTTGATTCATCTTGAATATCCTGACAAAATACGACAAATACATCGCCGCCCATTCGACCAGCTAAATCAGAGGCGTGGATTGTTTCTTTAATCAGTTCTGCAAAACGAATTAATATTTTATCTCCTACATCGTGGCCATACAGATCATTGACAAGTTTAAAAGAATCGAGGTCAATTATCATCAAAGCGCCTGGGTGTTTTCGACAAGATTCACTGATTTTTCGTTGAGAGGCAGTTTTATTCAAAAGCCCTGTTAAGGCGTCTATGTCAACAGCTTGTTTAAGTCCGCGAATTTTATTTGAATTACGCAAAACATTTTGGATTCTGCGAACCAAAACTTCCGGTTTAAAAGGCTTGTGAATATAATCATCAACGCCAATATCAAATCCGCGTCGTTCACTGTCCGAATCTTCATCTGCTGTCATAAAAATTATCGGCACAGGATCCAAATTTTTTTCTTGCAGGATTCGATGAAGTTCATAACCGTTCATTTCGGTCATCAATAAGTCAGAAAGTACCAAATCTGGTTTTTCTGTCTCAAAAAGCATTAAAGCCTCTTTGCCTGATGATGCCGTGACTGTTCGAAAATGTTTTGAGAGTATTATCGATGCAAGTCTGAGTATCACAGGATCATCATCAACTATCAAAACTTTTTGCACTTATGAACACCTCACTTAAAATAATTTTTTGCTTGCCCATTGTATCTACTATGTTTTCATTTTTCCTCATCGTATCTTATGTCTTATATGAACACATATTTTAAGGCAGCATACGATTTAACTCGGCATTTAGAGAGTCGAAACGTTTTTTGCCGGCCGAGCCGTGTTGAAAGCCAGGCTTATAACTGCCGCCAGCTCTTGAGGCCTCCATACCTTCAATAAGACCATCCACTCTTTGTAGTTCTGCATCAAAAACTTCAACGAGTGTATTTTTTATCGAATAATCTGGGTAATTGGAATTAAATACATCTTCACGTGATTGTACTATTCGACTCCTGATTGAACGAGCGCGGCTAATGAGAGAATCCGCACCATAAAAACTGGAATTTCTGCCAATATATGAGTTAATATCATCAGCAAGGCTGGCGATTTCGTGATGATATTGATCTTTCTTACTAACAAGTGAATATATATCCGATGAATAATTTGCCACCGGAGTCTGCGCAGCTGGAGCCGCTGGCGGCGGAGTATAAGTCATATTTTGATTCGCATCATTATTATTTTGATTGACTGTATTTTGAGTATTTGCGCCATTCTGATTATCATTTTGTGATGAATTTGCTGAGGCTGGTGTTTTATTATCATCAAGGTTAACGGTCACAGAGCAGCCATTAAAAGTCAGTGCAGAAACAGTTAAAGTTACAGCGACAACGATTTTCATGAATATTTTGTTCATAAATTCACCTCCAATTCAATTAATTAACAAAATTTTAATTGTATGTATAGTTTTTACTCTCATACATTCTAAAATGCATTTTACCATTTTATTATGAGAAATACAATAAAATTTATATCCTTAATCTAAACAATCAAAAATAATAAGAATTGTGCATTTAACGCTATCGTATACACAATTCTTGAATGGATTTACATATTATTTTCTTCTTTAAATTTCATCATCATATTATGAGTCAAACTCCAGTCGTCCGACTGACCAATTATATCTTCACGTGCGGTCCAGACAGCTTCTTTTAACTCATTGCGTTCAAGTTTAATTGTCGTATCGCCGTCAACTTCACAGAAGAAACCCATCAGTAAATCTTGCACAACGCCCCAAGGCTGTGACTTGTAATATCTAATGTTTTTAACTTTGAGTCCAACTTCCTCCATAACTTCACGCTGGACACATTCTTCGACTGTTTCTCCAATTTCTACGAAGCCGGCAATTAAAGCATAATATGGCAGATTCCGATGAGCATATTTTGTCAAAAGCAATTGATTTCCATTAGTTACGCCAACAATTACTGCCGGCATTATTTTGGGATAAATTATGTGACCACACGAATTGCATATAACTGCGCGTTCTGTTTCAGAATGTTTTGTTTTATTACCGCAGCGACCGCAAAATTGATTATCTCTATACCAAAGTGCAAGATGCCACGCCGTATAAGCGGCAAACATCATAGTAAGCGGTGCCTTCATTTGACTGCGTATATCTTTCAGCGACATAAATTTGTAATCAACTAAAGTATTATTTATTTTATCAGTAATCAAAAAGAATTTTTGTTCTTCAATCGAAAATAAATAAATTATATGTTCAAAATCATCATTAAACTCTTTGAATCGCGGAAATAGCATAGCGCCTTCTTTACCGCCAACTAAAAACTTATCATCTTCAATATAAATTATAAAATCTTCTAAATCAGGCTTAACGTTTACAATGAATTCATTTTTTAATTGATGAGGTCTTATATCTTGTATCATTTTAACAATCCTCAATAATTAGTAGGTCGATTAAATATTGAAAAATAACAAAAGTATGTACAGTTAGATTATTTATTTATAATTAACGCCATAAAAATTAAATCGTCGCTACCAATATTTTCAATGCCGTGCTGTTCACCGTCTGGACAAAAAGTTGTAGTACCTGCGCCTATTTTAATTTCTTTGCCGTTGTCATTGTAAAGTGCCTCACCTTGCAGTATATGATAAGTTTCCGTATTGCCGTGATGAAAGTGGACACCAATTGACGCATTGGGTGGAATAGTTACCTTTGCAAACATTGCACATTTTCCATCAAGCTCCTGTGGTGTCAGAAGATGAGTAATTGTAATCTCACCTTTGCCTTTTTTAGCCGTAATGGATTTTTCTTCGATAACTGCCATCATTTATCTCTCCTTAACTTAAAATTATGTTTTAATGATAATAGAATTGCTTTTTAAAGTCAACTAATGTTATAAATTTTTTATATATGTTTTAAGACGATTAGAAAAATTATGACAAATTAGAAAATTTTATGCAGGAGTTAAAAGATATTTGCAGAATATATAATTAGATATTTATAGACGCAGAAGAAGCCGCAGCAACCGGAGAATTAGCAATCGTTTTAATGCAATAAGAGAGGAGGAACGAATTATGGAAATCTTAAAGGTATCAGCTAAATCCAATCCAAATTCTGTAGCCGGAGCTCTTGCCGGAGTAATTCGTGAAAGTGGCAGTGCCGAGATGCAGGCAATAGGTGCCGGTGCGCTGAACCAGGCGGTCAAAGCGGTTGCTATTGCACGCGGCTTCGTTGCACCGCACGGTGTCGATTTAATTTGCATTCCAGCTTTCACTGATATTGAAATTGATGGTAGTGAAAGAACTGCTATCAAATTGATCGTTGAACCTCGTTAATTTGAATTATTACGTGTTGAATGACGTTATAATGAAAAAACAGATCTACACACTTATGGACTTATAATATAAATTATAAACGTAGCGTATTCAACACGTTCTAAATGAGTTTGATGTTTTTTGTATTTACAATTTGATAATGTTGATATTGTAAGAGGCAAAACATATGGCTAGTGACTTGCATACGCATACTATTTTTTCAGATGGAAGTTTTTCACCTGAAGAACTTATTGCAGCAGCAAAAAAAATAGGCTTAAGCTATCTTGGTATAACAGATCACGATACTGTTGATGGAATTGCTCATCTTTATGAAAATGGTCTTTACCCAAATAAAAGTATCAATATAATTCCAGGTATTGAGTTTAGTGCCAGTAATCCAGATCACGATATACATATAGTAGGTTATAATATTGACATTTATAATGGCAATTTACTTGATAAACTTAATGATGTAATTGAGGCAAGATGGACAAGATTCAGTGAGATTCTCGATAAACTTCAGTCTAATGGATTATCTATTAAGGAAACTGATGTATTGAAGATTGCTGGTACAAGTAGATCCATTGGTCGTTCTCATATTGCGCGCGCATTGGTAAGAAACGGCTGTTTTAAAACGGTCCGTGAAGCGTTTGATAAAATGCTTCAAAAGGGCAAACCGGCTTATGTTCCTCGCTATTTATTAGAGCTTGAAGAAATTATTGAACTTATTCACAGAGCTGGTGGAACGGCTGTACTTGCTCACCCAAAATTAATTGGTGATGATAATTTAGTTGAAGAAATTTGTACTAATCACCATATTGACGCAATTGAAGCCTTTTACCCAAAACATACTGTTGAGGATACTAACCTTTATATTGAAACTGCCAAGAAATTTAATTTATTAATAACCGGTGGCTCAGATTTTCACGGCACAACTTCACGTTATGTCAAAGATTTAGGCGAATTTACAATTGAAGATAAATTTGCTGAACAATTTTATATTGAGTCCACAGTTTAATTTTAATTTTTTAGTTATATTAGAATTGTAAATTTTGTTTAATCATTTTAAATAAAAATCATAAATCAAAATTTTTACTAGGGGTTGAAAAAATGGATGTTATCGCACTGGTTGGACCAAGCGGCACGGGTAAAAGTCATAGAGCATTGCAGGTTGCTAAAGAACATAAAGCTGACGCTATCATTGACGATGGCATCTTGATTCAACACGGTAAAATAATTGCCGGAGCCTCTGCCAAAACTGAAAAGAGCAAAATAATGGCAGTTCGCCGTGCAATCTTTGTTTTACCAGGTCACGCGGAGGAAGTCAGAAAAGCTATCGAAGATGTTAAACCTCACAGGATTTTAGTTATTGGAACTTCTGAAAATATGGTACACAAAATTGCAAAGACGCTTAAACTTCCTTCAATTCAGCTTATTGTGCACATTGAGGATATTGCCACTCGTTCTGAAATGGCAGAAGCACAATTTCATAGACTTAAAGAGGGAAAACATATCATACCGGTTCCGACTATTGAGTTAAAGCCACATTTTTCAGGTTATTTGATTGATCCGCTGCAGTCACTTTTTAAGCAGTCACGTGTTAAACGTCGTAAGCTCGGTGAAAAATCTATAGTCCGACCAATTTTTAGTTACTATGGCAAGTTAATTATTGATGATCGTGTCATTCGCTCAATTGTAGAAAAGACTATAAAAGCAAAAGAAGCTGTAAAAAATATTAAAAATGTCAATATTAAACATATTTTACAGGGCGATGAAGATCGTGGTTTATCTATTTCCTGTGAAGTTATTTTAAATTATGGAAGTCATATACCGACATTAATATCTCAGACACAATCCAAAGTTCGAGAAAGAGTTGAATTTACTACAGGACTAGTTGTTCATTCGATAAATATTGTGGTGCGTGCTCTCTATGTTGAGCCGCAACTTGCCGCGATATAGATAGATTTTAATAATAAAAAAGTCTCCTGTTATTGGAATATTTCACGACAGGAGACTTTTTATTTTTACTTAATTTTTAAATTAAACAATAAATTATTCGTCATCATCTTTTACGTAATCGCCGTCTGATTGTAAAATCCAGATTTCGTCCGGCTCGGCTGAATTGTTAAGCACCAATTCAACATTTTTACTGTCACTGGTATTGTAAAAATGTTCAGCTTCATTTTGAGTTTTGCCACCTTTAATTTTGCGCTCAATCAAACGATGCTTTAATAATTCAGGATCAGCCTTAATAAATACTGTGTAATCAGCCATCGCACGAATATTAGTCCATTTTGGATTTTTAAGAAGCAGATAATTACCTTCAATCAAAATAATTTCATCTTCGACATCTATTGCATCTGGAACAACGTCGTGAATTATTCTATCATACAATGGCCATTTTGTGCCTTCCAAACGCACTTCACGAATTTTTTCTTGCAAAATATCAAGGTCAAAAGTCTCTGGTGCACCTTTTACCATTTTCATCGGAATAGTACTGCCGTCTATCACAGCAAAATGAGCGTCCATATATGCATTTGAAAAATGGAAACCGTCAAGACCCAGCGCACGAATATTTGTATATTCCACGTGCTCTCTAGATAATTTTTCGATAAACTGCGACACTGTAGACTTGCCTACCGCTGGTGGTGCCACCAGATAAGCAATAATTTTACGACCAACCTGACCATAAATATCTGTAAGCTTTTTGATAAAAGGCAAAAACACATTATTAACAGCCTCATCACTGAATTGAGCTTCATACTCAAATCCATTGACCTCCATTGTGTAGGTCGTCCATTGTTTATCTGACATAAAATTAATCACTCCATTCTGTCTTTTAATAACATATATCAATTCAACATAATTAGTCGTCTGTCCTGCTTAATTTTGAGGAATTATAAGTACCTGTCCAAAATAAATCCAATTACAGTGTAAATCGAAAATATGCTGATCATGATAAATATAAATTCAGCAAACGGCAGCTGCGTAGCATCTGTGGCAAATATGTGCTGCATCAATAATCTATCGCCAACACGATCTAAAAATGAGCCGTAAATTCCAATTACTATTAGCATTGCAACGGTTAATCGAGTTACTATCTTATAAGATATTTTAGATGTATTCAACTTAAAAATATTTTTAATGCGCTGCCACATACCTTGCCAGTGCAGTCCAAGATGTATGCCCGCTAAAATCATAAACAAAAACGGCACTGACACGTGGAGTTGATGAATTATAATATTGCGTTGAAATTTTATATCAATCATACCGTTAAACAGATGATTTGAAATGCAGATGCCAGTAGATATTATTATGACCATACACAATAGCAAAATTATATCAATGATAGCGGAAAGCTTCTTTTTTAAATTACCGCGCAGCGAAGATTTAAATGCCTTCCAATTCCAAAAACAATGAACAATAATTACTGGTAAAACCAATAAACCCAAAACTTCGTGTAAAACTTTGGGTATAAAGTGAAAACTCATTATCAATAAAAATAAAATCAGGAGTACGATGTTTAAATAAAATCTTTTCATAATTTCACTTATTAAATCATTCAACAATTCTGACTTCCATTGGCCGGAGTGCTTTGGTGTTTATATTGTCAGTCTCACTGTCAAGGATAATTGTTTTACCTGTCAGTTCTTTCGGCAGCTCCACATTGTTTAATGAAAAGTTTACAATTATCGTAAGCTCAGTGTCGTTTAATTTACGGACAAAGGCGAATAACTCTTCGCTGTCAGTCAAAATTTCTTCATAGGTGCCGCTGATTAATTCCTCGTGCTGCCCGCGCAGTTTAACGAGTTGTTTATACCACGAGAGTACGGAATCTTTGTCTTCGGATTCAACATCTGCATTTACTTTAATATAATTTTCATTTACTGGCAGCCAAGTTTTTCCTGTGGAGAAGCCGGCATTTTTATCAGTTGACCACTGCATTGGTGTACGGGCATTGTCGCGACTGAAGAACTGCACAAATTTTAAAGCCTGTTCCGGCGTAAAGCCTGCATTTATTGCAAGTTCGTATTGCCCATAAGAAGCAATATCATTATACTCATTAATGGAACTAAAAGCCGTGTTGGTCATACCAAGTTCCTGGCCTTGATAAATAAAGGGCGTGCCGCGAAGTGTCAATAAGACGGCGGCGATAGCTTTTGCAGATTTAACTGGATCAGCTCCAGCTGGACAAAATTGATTTATACTGCGCGGCTGGTCGTGATTTTCAAAAAATATCGGATACCAGCCATTGTCAGACGTTGCCGCTTGACTTGCGGTAAGCACGGATTTAAGGTCAGTCAATTTCCACGATTTAGAATTATACCAGACTTCACCGTCTGGAAACATGACGTTTAAATGATTGAACTCAAAGAGCATATCAAACGCACCGTGCTTACCAACCCAATATTTTAATTCTTCAGGCTGGACACTGTTAGCCTCAGCGACCGTAAAAATATTGTGCCCGTCAAAAACATTACGGCGCATCTCATAAAGATAGTCCAAAATGCCGGGCGTATTCGCAATCATATTGTGGACGCTGACCGTGCCGTCAATATCGTCCGGCTTGCCGTCAACCAGATTTTGAGGTTTCTTAATATAAATAATGGCATCAATCCTAAAGCCGCCGACGCCCTTTTTTATCCAGAAATTTGCCGCATCGTAGAGCGCCTGTCGAACGTTTGGATTGTCCCAATTTAAGTCCGGCTGCTGTGATGCAAATGTATGCAGGTAATATTGCTGGCGTTCTTCACACCAAGTCCAGGAACTGCCGCCAAAAATACTTCGCCAATTAGTTGGAGCAGTGCCGTCTGTTTTCGCATCACGCCAGATATACCAGTCAGACTTGGCATTATCGCGGCTCGACTTTGACTCAAGAAACCACTTATGCTGGTCAGATGTATGATTGTAAACTAAATCCATTACAATTTTTATACCGTGCTTATCGGCCTCAGCAATTAATCGCTCAAAATCAGCCATTGTGCCATAAGCCGGATCAATAGCCGTGTAATCAGAAATGTCATAGCCATTGTCGATCATCGGCGAAGGGTATATCGGCGTCAGCCATATCGCACCAATACCGAGACTTTGTAAATAATCCAGCCGGCTTATAATGCCATTTAAGTCGCCAGTACCCTTACCGGTTGTATCCAGAAAACTCTTCGGATAAATTTGATATACAATGGTTTTCTGCCACCATTCAAGTTTATTTGTTGTCATTGTCATACTCCAATCTCAACATCAAAATTTACGCTTTATCAGGCGAACCATGAAACTAAAATATTTTTTTCAGGCGGAACCATAGGCGACATCAAAGCCAATAATTTTGATAATAAATTAAATCCGACCTCGACATCTTCTTGTGCAACCAGCGGCACAGTCGCCAACTCCTTATCATTATACATAAGTCTTGCCATGCCGATAGCTTGACCTTTGGTTATTTTAGCCTGCGTCCATTTCGGAAGCTCATAATTAACTTTTAATAAGTTTACATCTTCGTTATCCAGAAGTGGAAAAAATAAATCTCCCTCTGGTTTCACACGTAAAGTTGCTCGTTTTCCACTTTTTACAAATACTGTTTTCTCAAACTGATTTTTATCGATGCCCTTAATCATTTTTACTTTGCTAAAGCCATAATCCAACAAAATCTTTGCATCTTCAAATCTGGTGTTGACATCGGGCGAATGTACTATAATTGCAATTAATTCTAAATCGCCGCGTTTGGCCGAAGCCGCAAGACAGCCGCCAGCTTCTTTCGTCCAGCCGGTTTTAATTCCATTCGCGCCGTCGTACGTACCAATCAATTTATTTGTATTTTCGCCTTTATCCTCTCGGTTTACAGGATTTATCCAATGTACCGTTGTTTCTTTTGTGCTGACTATATCGCGAAATTTTGCATTTCTCATACAATACATTGCGATGCGAGCCATATCTCTTGCTGTCGAATAATGATTAGTATCAGGCAGGCCGTGTGTATTGTTAAAATGAGTGCTTGTGCAGCCCAATTCTTTAGCCTTATCGTTCATCATTTCTAAAAATTTATCAACGGTTCCAGATACTGCTTCTGCAATTGCAACTGTACCAGCGTTGTCAGAGAAAATCATTGTGCCAAGTATCAATTCGTCGGACAACATGGTATCACCTGCCGTCCAGAAAAAATAGCCTTCTCCAGTTTGAGCTGCGTTGTCGCTTATTGGTATGACTGTTCCATTGTCTATTTTTTCCAATCCTAACTCACACGTCAGCATCTTTGTCATACTTGCCGGTGGTCTTTGTAAGTCAGCGTTCTTTTCATAAATTACACGGCCAGTTGTCGCTTCAATTAATATCGCTGATTCAGCCAAGATCGTCGGCTCTGTTGGAGCAATTAAGCTCGTTGGCGGTGCTGTAGTATTTATTGTAGATTCCTGCGGCTCTGCAAATGTTGTAGATATATTTATCAAAATCAACAACATCATCATAATAATTCGCAATTTAGTCACGCTCCATGAAATAAATAACAATAATATAAAATATTTTTAAAATCATGATTGTAGAGATATATTTTTAATATGATCCATACTGAATTTTTATTGTACTACATATTTGGTTAAAAATATATATTTTTACCAAAAATTTACAAAAAAATTTCAGAAAAAATTTACATTGAATATTTGACAAAGTTGTAAACATATGATAAAAAATATATATGGACAGAAAATTTTATGACAATGAAAGAGAAATTGATCTAGCTGAACAGAAAATCCTGCATAAACGTAGTCGAAAAATCGTAGCAATAAGAATGGTAATCTTTTTGTTAATGTTATTTAGTTTTGCAGCGGGCTACGATAATATTTTTAATTACGGCTATGAGTGTGCGGCATTATTATTTTTAATCTTTTTAAGATTGGTAAAATATCACGAAACTAACAAGAGACGGCAACAATTTTTAAAAAGCCGGCTTTCCGTGTTAAATTCGTATATATCGCGAGCTGGCGGAACGTGGCGCAAAAGGTCTAACAATGGAAGCAATTATTTAAAAGATGAATATCCGCAATATACTGATTTGCACGTATTCGGTGCCGGTTCAATATTTCAGTATATCTGTGCGGCAAGAACCAAGCGTGGGCGTGACCGGCTGGCAGAATCACTTTCACCGATGCCGCCAGCCGATTTTAAGGCAGTGAGGTTTCGGCAAAAAGGTGTATCTGAATTGCTCACTCGACCGCGACTCTCACTTGACTTAGAAGCGTACAGCCGATTGATGCCGAACAACCACGACACAACAAAATTAATTGAAGCAGTTGAAGAAGAGCTGCCCAAAGTTAGTTTTGTCCTTAATTTGAGATTTGTGTTTTTGCCATTACTCATAATTGTAGCATTGTTGACTTACTACGGTGTAATAGACAATATTATATTAATCACGGCATTACCAATATTATATTTAACAATAGCGGTGGTATTTCTGCGGAAGACCAATGAGGTTTTAAATCCATTGCGAACGATATCAAAAGAGCTGCGCCTTTACAGGGCAATTTTTGGACGATTGGAAGAAACGGAATTTAATTCAGAATGTCTGTCAAAAATACGCGCAGCTTTTACAGATGAAATATCAGCTTCAGAAGAATTAAACCGCTTATCCTTATTAGTTGAAGTAGTTAGCACACGGCGCAATCCGATGTTTTTTATATTGGGCAATGCTTTGTTTTTAATGGACTTTTATTGTGTATGGGCATTTTTGAAGATGAGAAAAAATGCAGCTAAACATCTTCGCGCGTGGATAGATGCTTGGTCGGAAATGGAAGTGTTGATGTCACTTGCGTCCATTGGTCAGACGCGAACCACGTTTTGTTTTCCGCAGCTGATTGATGACGAAACGCCGCACGTCGAAGCAAAGCAGTTGACGAGTCTGCTCATTGCTGATAAAAAAGCCGTTGCCAATGATGTGAAATTAAATGCAGGCACGACAATAATAACCGGTTCAAATATGAGTGGTAAAACGACCTGGATACGTACTTTAACGAGCTCTGTTCTGCTTGCATACGCAGGTGCGCCGGTCTGTGCGGAGAGTTTTAGCGTGAGCCGAATGTCAATATTTACTTCAATTCGCGTTAATGATGACATTAGTCAAGGGCTGTCAACATTTTATGCTGAGTTGCTGCGCATTAAAAGTATGATAGAATTTAGTCAAAATAAAAAGCCGATGTTAATTTGCATCGACGAGATATTTAAGGGCACCAACTCTGCAGACCGGATAGTTGGTGCGAAAGAGGCGATCCGGCATCTGACAAATGAGTGGAGCATTACGCTTGTTACCACTCACGATTTTGAACTTTGCGACTTGACCAGTAAAAACAACACACCAGTTACAAATGCGCACTTTGAGGAGTACTACGAAGGCGACGAGATTCGTTTTGATTTTAAACTTCGTGATGGACGCTGCCACACCACTAACGCCAAATATTTACTCAAAATGGCAGGAATCATTTAATAATGAGGAATGGAGAATGAGGAATGAGGAATTAAGGGTTCGTATCTTTTATTCCTAATTCAACATTCCTAATTCCTAATTAGTCATTGTTTTCTTCTTCCAGTTTTTTTAGCCATTCTGGAATATCATCACTGTCAATATTAGCAGTGACCTCAGCACGAACAACGATACTACCGTCATCATTTGGCAGAAGTGTATACTTTACGTTGACAATAGTCAGAATACCAGCAGTTATAGTAATTATTTCGTCCTCAGTAAGGACGGAATTTCTACTTTTTGATTGGTTACGAATGTAAAGATATGCCTGAGACTGAGCCTCACGTTCAGCACGGAGTTTAGCCTGTTCTTTAGCATAGTCCATAGTTTCATTTTCGGCCATAGCGTGAATTCCAGTGCCCACAAAAGTTTCGACCTCAGCAAAAGCAGTTGACATAAAAATAAAACTTACGACAAAGAATGATGCCATAAGAAATCCAATGTAATTCTTCATTACTTTCATCATAAACACCTCAATCCTAAATTTTTATACTTAAAAGGTAAACCGTTTCATAATATAAAGTTGACATTTTTGTTTATCACTTATATAATAAATAAAAATTCTATCGTAATAATTATATCATATAACAATTAAAATAAAATTATATATTGCTAAAAATTTAATTAAAATTTGATAAATATATTAGGAGAGGTTTATTATGGAGATAAAAAATATGGACGTAAGGACCATAGCACAACACATCATTAACGGCGAAAGAATTGAGCGCGGCGACGACGTCAACTTTTTTATTGATGTTCCATTAAATGAGCTGCAAAGTGGAGCACACGAAATACAAGAACATTATTGCGGTAATCATATTGATTTTTGTACGATCATCAACGGCAAAAGTGGACGCTGCGGCGAAAACTGCAAATACTGTGCTCAAGCGGCGTGCCACAAAACCGGCATTGATGAATATGGCTTTCTGCCTAAAGAAGAGATATACAAACACGCGCTGGCGAATCAAAAGGCAGGCGTCAATAGATTCTCAATAGTGACAAGTGGACGGGCACTTAGCGGCAGTGACTTCGATAAGGCAATTGATGCATACAATTATATGCACGAGCACCTCACCATAGACCTTTGTGCCTCACATGGCATATTGACGCGTGAACAATTTAAACGTCTGCGTGCAACTGGCGTGACGAGTTATCATCATAATATTGAAACATCAAGGAGATTTTTTCCGTCAATCTGCACTTCACATACATATGACGACCGAATTAATACAATAAAAATTGCACAGTCAGAAGGATTCTGCGTGTGCAGTGGTGGTATAATCGGAATGGGCGAAACTTGGGAAGACCGAATTGATATGGCGATCTCACTTCACGAATTGAACATTCAATCAATACCAATTAACGCACTTATGCCGGTTAAAGGTACTGCTCTTGAGAATCGCAAACAACTTGCCGCTGAAGATATATTGCGGACGATTGCAATCTTTCGTTATATCAATCCAGAGGCGAACATCAGACTGGCGGCTGGACGTAAACTGCTGCCGGAGAATGGTGCATCTGCGTTTATTAACGGAGCCTCTGCGTCAATCACTGGAGATATGCTGACGACAAGCGGCACGACCATAGCTGAAGATATGCAATTGATAAAAAAACTCGGATTGACAAATCAAAGCCTCAATTAAATATTAAACTAAGGCATAACAGCTAAAATATTTGCCGCATCTTTTTCAATTTCACTCAAGCCCTTTTTAAGGGCTTTATTAATTGCACGAACTGAACTGCCCATACCAATATAAAATGAACTTGACGAACCTGTAGTCACATAACGTTTAAGATATACGAAGTCATTTTTTGCGACTGACCAGATACGAAAATCAAGCGTTACATTTACCTTTTGACCAGCAGAAAAAACGCTACCCGTCAAAGTCGGCGTGCTATTGGCAACTCTTATATAAATCATATAGTCGGACTCGAAATGACTGCACAGTTCAGGCAAGTCTTCACGAGTCAATGATAAATCACGTTCACCACTACTGGTAATGATACCGTTGTCAACAGTAGCAGCTCTATTTTTATCTTCACGATACAATTGAACATAAGCATCGGTATCCCCTAAAGATTGAATGTCGTATTTAGAATTATTTTGAAAAATCTTACTCAGTGAAGAGTCTACCGTTTTATATATCTTCTCAGGCGACGCAAAACTGCTTGACGGTGTATCGAGAATTACGGACACTTTAATAATTTTACTATCAGCCTCATTATCTGAATGTATATCAGCCATCTTTGCCGTTGAACTTGTAATAAATAATATAGCGGCAATTAAAAACATAATGAAAGATTTTTTATTTGACATTTAACTCACCTACCACAATAAAAATTATAATAAAACATTTAATTTATTATTAAGCGTTATTTCCAAGTTGTTTCGCCTTATCTTTGTCAACTTGAGCACGTATCGTATCGCCTGTTGCTTCATAGCACATTGCACGGAACGAGTAACCATTTGCATCATTCGGATTAGAGTTAATGTATTTCGTTAAATCGGCAATGGCTTCTTTGTATTTACTTAATACAGCATAAGCAATACCGCGATGTAAAAATACTTCTGTCTTGTTCGGCTCAAGTGCAATCGTCTTATTAAAATCAGCGAGGGCCTTATCAGCATTTTGAGACATCAAATAACAAGAACCGCGATTCATAAAATAATCGGAGTCATTTGGTTTTAATTCAATAGCTTTATTAAAATCAGAAATGGCTTCATCATATTTGTCCAAACTTCGATAGGACAGACCGCGCCTGTAATAAGCTTTATCTAAATTCGGATTAAGTTCAATTGCTTTTGTACAATCGGCAATGGCCTCATTATGTTTCTTCAGACAAAGATAAACAAAACCACGATTGTTATATGACTCTACTGAATCTGGATTAAGCTCGATTGCCCTCGTATAATCAGCCAATGCCTGGTCGTACTGCTTTAAACTAACATAAGTATTGCCGCGATTATTATAAGCTTCAGCATCGTTCGGATTCAATTCGATTGCCTTGTTGTAGTCTGCCATCGCCGCGTCATAGTTTTGCAGATTACCGTAAGCAAGTCCGCGATTGTTGTATGCCCAATCAAAGTTCGGATTAAGGTTCAGTGCCTCATTATATTTAGCAATGGCACCATTATAATCGCCCTGATAATATAATTGATTACCTTCTTTTAAGAATTGGTTGACTCGGAACTCATTATCTGCTTGTTCGTACTCAGCTCTTATGCGTGCTCGTTCTTCATCGGTTGTTGCGTTTCGTAAACGTTTGCGTAGGTCTTCCACTTTACGGTCGTTTTCTTCATCAGCTTGACGTTCTGCATTGTTTTGATTGACTATATTGAATCTATCCTGTGCGTCACGTTTTAACCATTCAGAGATGCCATTTGGATCAATCGTTACTGTGACTGTTGCCTCATACATCAATCCGGCTTCGCCGTTAGCTTCAAATGGCACAGGTACACATTTTTTTTCCAAGACATCTGTTATATTATTTGTTATGGCAAAAATCTCATCATTCGTTAAGTTGCCACTTACTGAGCGCGAATATGTTTGAAGATGGACACCCGCCTTATCTTTTGCATCTCGCATCGCTTTATTTATGGCTCGCTGCTGCGCAATTTCCTGTGTCTCATATTCGCTCATTATGTATTTGCCAATACCAGTGTACGTCCTGACCTCCGCGTGTGCCATCGACACTACAGACACTGGCATTGATACGTTGACATTAATCGGACAAAAACTCGGCAACAACGTCAAACTACCCGTCATTACCGACAAAACTATCGCCCGCCGGATTTTTTGACTCACATACATAAACATCATCTCCATTATAAACAAAAAAACAAGAGAAACGCCGTAGCTACGCACACTTATTCTAACATGAGTATTATTTCCTTGTCAAGTAGGTAATTAAAAAAGCAGGTTCGTCGCCCGCTTTTTATTTTAGAACGTATTATCCTTTAACCATTGTATCCGAGTGTTCTAGCTTTAGCAAAGTCCGATTGTGCCCGCACATTGTTGCTCAGCTTTTCATAACAGAGGGCACGATTATAATAAGCTCTTGCAAAATTTGAATTAATGTCAATGGCTTTCGTATAATCAATGATTGCTTTATCATATTGTTTTAAATAATGATAAGCAGCACCACGATAGAAATAAGACGTACTGTCACTTGGCTTAAGTTCAATCGCTTTATTAAAATCAGCCAATGCCTCATCATAAATTTGAAGTTCGAGATAAGCAATGCCGCGTTCTTTATAATAATCTGCATCAGTAGATTTAAGTTCAATCGCTTTGCTATAATCACCTGCTGCTCGGCTGTACTCCTTTAAAGAATTATAAGCACGAGCACGATAATAGTAAGCCATTGCATAGTCAGGTCGCAGCTTTATTGCATTATCAAAATCTATTATCGCACGTTTAGGAATTTTCAATGCGTTGTATGACATACCGCGCCCAACGAGGTTCAGACTATTGTAGATTTTATCAGTTGTATTGAGATGTATTGCCTTTGTAAAATCGTCAACTGAACTTTTATAATCTTCCATACGCATATAATTTAAAGCGCGAAGACTATAAGTCCAAGCGTCATTTGGATTCAGCGCAATCGCCTTATTATAATCAGCCATTGCACGTTCACGATCATTTAAAAAGTCGTAAGCAGAACCGCGATATCTGTAAGCCTCGGCATACTCAGCATTAAGAGATATGACTTCATTATATTTAATAATCGCGTCATTATAATTGCCTTGATAATATAAACGATTACCCTCTTCTAACGTTTGAATTGCCAATAATTCTCTGTCAACATTATTAAGCTCGGACTTGATTGCATTGCGCTCGGATTCATTTGCGGCAGAGGCAGAACGGCTGCGCAAATTTTCAAATTCGTTATCGTTTGTATTGATAGACTGCTGCAGCTCATTATTCTGATTAACTAAATTGTATCTGCCCTGTTCATCGCGGCTCAAATATCTATTTATGCCGTCTGTATCTATCCTGACCGTGACGGTTGCCTCGTACATTATTCCAATTTCGCCGTAAGACTGATGAGACGCATTGTACGCCTCGTATGGCAGTTTTTTATATTGTATGTTGGTCACTTCGACAATATTATTGGTAATGGCAGATATTTCCTCATTCGCCAGCTTACCATTTATCGACCGCGAATACGTTTGTAGATAAACTCCGGCCTGTTCCTTCGCGTTCTGTTCGGCACGTGATTTAGCATATGCCTTAACTGTATTGACGATGGTTTCGTCGTTTTCACCAAAGTCAAACATCGCTTTGCCAACTCCGACGTAAGTTTTAATTTCGGCGTGAGCAACGTTGCTAATTAGGAATGATGAATTAGGAATGGTGAATGATAAGTTTGTTAATTGTAGATTGAATATGCCGCCTGCTATTACCGACGCGATAATCATTCGTTTTATTTTTTTATCTAAATACATTTTATTACCTTTATCAATTAGTTAGTGCCAAGAACCATTTGATCAAGACGTTTGCCGCCTGGCACCATTGGCAGGACGTTTTCCTCTTCCGGCACAATAACATCAATCACAGCCGGCTCGTTGGACGCCAAAATTTCCGGCAGTCTTGTATTAAGTTCATCGGCTTTCGTCAATTGATAGCCCTTAACGCCCATTGCCTCAGCAATTTTTACAAAGTCGCGTTTGCCTTTAAGCTCCGACTGCGAATAATGATGACTATAGAACAATCTTTGCCATTGTCCAACCATTCCAAGAATAAAATTATGGACAATTACAACTTTAACATCAACATTATGATCTGCAATCGTCGCCAGTTCTTGAATGTTCATCATAATGGAGCCGTCGCCGGTGAAAAGGATAACTTTTTTATTAGGGCAGCCGAGTTTGGCACCCATCGCCGCCGGCAGTCCATAACCCATTGTGCCAAGACCACCACTCGTCAAAAAGTTGCGCGGATTGCGTGCTTTAAAGAATTGTGCCGCCCACATTTGATGCTGTCCAACATCGGTAACAGCGATTGTATTCTCATCACTCAACTCGCTGATTTTGGTAATCAGTGCACCTGGTTTAATGACATCGCCGTCAAGCTGGTAGGTGAAAGGGTGTTTCGAGGCTTCGTCCAGAACAGAGTTCAACCAATTTTGATATTTAGCGGCAAAATCAGTTGAGCTGGCATTCAATTTGCTTCTGAAAATCGGCAGCGACCATTTTAAATCACCAAGTACACGATAATCAACGCGAACATTTTTGTTGACCTCAGCCGGATCAAGCTCAAAATGAACAATCTTGGCATTCGGCGCAAAATCTGCTACGCGGCCAGTCACTCGATCACTAAAACGCATACCGATTGCAATGATTAAATCACTGTTTTGAATCGCCATATTGGCACCGTATGAACCGTGCATACCGGCGAACCCCAAAAACTTTTTATCCTCTGGATCAATGCAGCCCAAGCCCATAATCGTCGTAGTCACTGGGCAGCCTAAACGATTAACAATTGTACGAAGCTCGTCAGCCGTATTTGAAGATGTAACGCCTCCGCCATAAAATATAATCGGCTTTTCGCTGTCTTTGATTGCATTGATAACCACATCAATTTCGGATTCATCACCGATATATTTGCCACTGTATCCGCGCAATTTAATTTCCTCAGGATAGCTGAACTCAAATTCCGTATTAAAAACATCGGCAGCAACGTCGATTGATACCGGACCAGGTCTGCCGGTGCGTGCAATGAAAAATGCTTCTTTTAAAACGCGTGGCAGTTCTTTAACATCTTTAACGAGATAATTGTGTTTAGTAATTGGCGTTGTAATGCCGCAGACGTCGACTTCTTGAAATGAATCTTTGCCGATTGCCGGATTAGCAACTTGGCCGGTGATACAGACCAGTGGTATGGAATCCATATTTGCCGTTGCAATTCCGGTGATTAAATTTGCTGCGCCAGGACCACTCGTCGCAATGACAACTCCGACTTTGCCAGTCGCCCGCGCATATCCGTCAGCGGCGTGTACTGCGCCCTGCTCGTGACCTGTTAAAATGTGTGGAAACTGCGCCTTATAAATTTCATCGTACAATTTTAATACGACACCACCTGGATAACCAAATACAAGGTCTACACCTTCACGTTTGAGGCATTCTAAAACTGCCTGTGCTCCATTTATTCTCAAAATATCTCCTCCAAACAATATTTATTAATAGACAAATTTATTTAAAATATTATAATTGAGATTGTATCAACTTTGCATAAAGTAGTCAAATATATTTTTCAATGTACCTCGTTGATAATTAACAAAATTCTTGACAAATGTGCTTAAATGTAATAAACTAAAGAATATTTGTCAAAACTAATATAGAAGGTGAAATATATGTCAGCATATTGTGAAATTTGTCATAAAGGCAAAATGTCTGGAATGAATGTCAGCCATTCACACATAAGAACTAAACGCAAATGGAATCCAAATATTCAACGCGTAAGAGCAGTAATTGATGGCGAGATTAAACGTGTCAATGTATGTACAAAGTGTCTCCGCAATGGCAAGGTACAGCGTACGATCTAAATTATATAAAATAAAATTCAAGTCGGGTGTGTTATGCACTCGACTTTTAATATATTTATCTTGACAAACTCCCCACGGCTAAAGCCGGCGGATTGTGGTATCAACAGCACTAGCCTCGAAAACAAGGTCTTACAGTGCCTACTCCAATGGTCGTTGTCCCAACCATTTATTCAAGTTTATACTAAAATTTAGAATTTGTCAAGAAATGCGCCTTACATTATCTTACGGCGCGAAAGATAATATTGTTTTACTCATAAATCTGTGATAAAATAAAAGTGATGATATGACAAACGGAGGTTTATCGAATGAAGCTAGTAGTAACAGTTGTTGGTAAAGACAGAGTTGGCATTATTGCTGCCGTTACAAAAATACTCGCAGACAATAATGTAAATATATTGAGTATCAACCAAAATATAATGGACGGTTTTTTTAATATGATTCTGCTTGCTGAAGCAAGTGAAAGCAAGATACAGCTTGTCGAGCTGCAAAAAGTTTTAAAGATGCAAGGCGAAGAAATCGGTGTTGAAATTAAAACGCAGCATCAAGATATATTTGATGTAATGCATAAGATATAATTGAGCTTTAGAATTGTGAACTTAAAATTATGAGCAACGCAAAGATTAAAATTACAAATAAGCTTCGTGCTGAACAATTGGCGATACTTGAAAAAACTTACGCCGGTGCAATGCCGGAGTTGATATTTAATTCAACATTTGAACTGTTAATTTCAGTGATACTTTCGGCCCAATGCACAGATAAGCGCGTCAACATTGTGACTGAGACGTTGTTTAAAATAGCAAATACGCCGGAGCAATTCATTTCTCTCGGTCAGTCAAAGTTAGAAGAACTGATTAAACCGTGTGGATTTTACCACATGAAAGCCAAACATATTATGGCGACGTGCCAAAAATTGGTTGATGAATTTAATTCCGAAGTGCCGACAACATTTGACGAACTTGTGAAGCTGCCAGGAGTTGGACGCAAAACGGCAAATGTAGTTACAAGCGTCGCGTTTAAAACGCCGGCAATTGCAGTTGATACACACGTCTTTAGAATAGCTAACCGTTTACAGCTTGCAACAGGCAATACACCGGTTGAGGTTGAGCTTGGTTTACAAAAAATCATTCCACGTGAAAAATGGTCGGATGCACATCATTGGTTAATCTGGCACGGCAGACGAATATGTAAGGCTCGCCAGCCTCTTTGTAATGAATGTCCATTGAATCAGTGCTGCCCGTCATCAAAAAATGATTCTAATTAAGCTGTATCTTTCAGTAAGGAAAATGTTTAATAAATTTTGTTGATGAATCAGCAGGAATTTACAAGTTATTGCCTAATATGTAAAATAAATGAGTGTGATATGTGTCACATTGTGTATATAAATTAGGAGGGATCACATTGAGAGAGCTGGACGTAAAAGTTATAACTGAAAACGTCGCGGAGATGTGTAAAGAAGCCGCTTATTATCTGCCTGAAGATGTCTATCAGGGCTTAAAACGCGGACGTGCGACGGAAAAATCTCCGGTCGGTCAGATTGTGCTTGATCAGATTATCAAAAATGCTGAAATAGCCAGAGCTGAAGACCGCCCATACTGCCAGGATACTGGTATGACAATTGTATTTGTCGAAATTGGACAAGACCTGCACATTGTTGGAGGTTACATTGAAGATGCGATTAATGCCGGCATTGCTAAGGGCTATACTGAAGGTTATCTTCGTAAGTCCGTTGTAGCAGAGCCGCTTTTTAATCGCAAGAATACACAGAATAATACACCTGGCGTCATCTATACAAAGATTGTGCCTGGTGACAAGTTAAGCATTACAATCGCCCCAAAGGGCTTTGGTTCCGAAAATAAATCCGGAGTTAAAATGTTGGTGCCGGCTGACGGTGTTAAGGGCGTCAAAAAAGCTGTTATGGAAATCATTCTGCACGCAAGTATGAATCCTTGCCCACCTATGGTTGTTGGTGTTGGTATCGGTGGCACAATGGACAGAGCAGCACTTTTATCGAAAAAAGCACTCACACGTTCAATTGACGAACGCAATCCAATGCCGGAATATGCTAAACTTGAAGAAGAACTTTTAGAAATGATTAATCAAACTGGTATTGGACCACAGCTTGGCGGTACAACGTCGGCACTTGCGGTCAACGTTGAATGGGGACCAACTCACATTGCTGGTCTGCCAGTTGCGGTTACAATTTGCTGTCACGCAATGCGTCATTCGCACAGAGTGCTTTAATGCGTAATGCGTAGAACAATGCGTAATGCCTAATGCGTAATTCGTAATTGAAAGAATTAAGAATTGTCAAATTTTTAATTAAGCATTGCGCATTACGAATTAAGAATTGATATAGGAGAGTGATAACTATGGCTGAATCAATCAGAATTACTACGCCGTTTACGGAAGAAGATTCACGTAAACTTAAAGCCGGAGACAGCGTATTAATAACTGGTACTATAATAAGTGCCCGTGACGCAGCTCACAAGGCAATGACTGAAGCACTTGCTCGCGGCGAAAAACTTCCAGTTGACTGGAATAATCAAATTGTTTATTATCTTGGACCAACACCAGCTAAACCTGGCGATCCAATTGGTTCTTGCGGACCTACAACATCTGGTCGAATGGACGCTTATACGCCAACGATGCTTGCTCAAGGCATCAAAGGTATGGTTGGTAAAGGTTCTCGTGCACCAGAAGTCGTTGAAGCTATGAAAAAGTATGGCGTTACTTATTTTGCAGCAGTTGGCGGCGCAGCGGCTCTAATTGCAAAGTCCGTTAAAAGTTATACCGTACTTGCCTACCCTGAATTAGGCCCTGAGGCAGTTGCAGCACTTGAAGTTGTTGATTTTCCAGCAATCGTTGTAATTGACAGTGAAGGCAATAACTTCTATGACATCGGTCAGAAACCTTATAAAAACTTCAAAATGGATCAAATTTAATTAGGAATTAAAAATTAGGAATTAGGAATGTTGAAATTGATATGTATCTCTAATAATTCCTCATTCAGCATTCCTAATTCCTCATTAAAATAAGGAGGTCAAAATGTTTCACACAACTTTTTATCTGAGACGACTGCATTCACTTTGCGGTCTGTTAGTGCTTGGAATGGTCTTATTCGAGCACATTTTTACTAATTCAATGGCCATCTTCGGTCCAGAGGCATTAAATGGTGCATTGGAAATGATGGAATTAATTCCAAAACCAATATTTCTCGGACTTGAGGTTGGCGGCATAGCCGTGCCACTGCTCTTTCACGGTCTTTATGGCATTTATATCGCAATGCAGGCAAACAACAATCCAGGTCGTTTTGGCTACATTCGCAACTGGAATTTTGCACTTCAGCGTTGGACAGCTTGGTTCTTAGTAGTATTTTTAATCTGGCACGTTGGCTATCTTCGCCTTTATACAAAAGGCGTTACCGGCACACCTATTTCTTATGAACTTCTTTACAATTATTTCCAAAATCCAATCGTCGTTGTGCTCTACGTTCTTGGTATGTTTGCAGCAATTTTCCATTTCTGCAACGGTATCACAACGTTCTGTATGACTTGGGGAATAACCAAAGGTCCACGCTCACAAAATGTCATCAGCGTTATCAGTATGGGCTTATGTGCAGTGCTCTGCCTTATTACATTGACATTTATGGGCAGCTATCTCGTTCGTTAATTTTATAATTCGGGAGATATGATATTATGGCTAAGGATATGACAAAAAAGAAAATAATTATCGTCGGCGGCGGCATATCCGGTCTGCTTGCGACTATAAAAGTTTGCGAACTTGGCGGCGAAGTTGATCTATTTTCATATTGTCCAGTTAAACGTTCGCACTCACTCTGTGCTCAGGGCGGTATCAATGCTTGTATGGATACCAAAGGCGAGCACGACAGTATATATGAACATTTTGATGATACTGTTTATGGCGGTGACTTTTTAGCTGACCAGCTTGCAGTTAAAGGTATGGTTGAAGCTGCACCAAAATTAATTAAAATGTTTGATCGTATGGGCGTGCCGTTTACTCGTACATCTGAAGGTGTACTTGACCTCCGTAACTTCGGCGGTCAGAAGAATAAACGCACGTGTTTTGCCGGCTCCACAACCGGTCAGCAGATACTTTATGCACTTGATGAACAGGTTAGACGCTGGGAAGTCAAGGGCGCAGTTAAAAAATATGAGTTCTGGGAATTTGTCAAAATCATTAAAAATAAAGAAGGTATATGTCGCGGTATTGTTGCTCAATCAATGAATACAATGGAAATCCGCGCATTTAGAGGCGATACTGTCATTCTTGCGACAGGCGGTCCTGGCCAGGTGTTTGGCCGCTGCACAGCTTCTACAATCTGCAATGGTTCAGCCGTTTCTGCAGTTTATCAGCAGGGCGCCGAGATTGCTAATCCAGAGTTTATTCAGATTCATCCAACGGCGATACCTGGTTCAGATAAGAATCGTCTGATGAGTGAGGCGTGTCGTGGTGAGGGCGGTCGCGTCTGGGTATGGCGCAATAATCCTGAGACAGGTGAACGTGAACGTTGGTATTTCCTTGAGGATATGTATCCTGCTTATGGCAATCTCGTGCCGCGTGATGTTGCTTCTCGTGCAATCTTTAAGGTCTGCGAGCACATGAAACTCGGTATTGACGGTGAACATCGCGTATATTTAGACCTGTCACATATCGACGGAGATTATCTCAAACGCAAACTTGGCGGCATTTTGGAGATGTATTCCGAATTCGTCGGTAAAGATCCGCGTGAAGTTCCTATGGAAATTTTCCCAAGCGTTCACTATTCAATGGGCGGCATTTGGGTAGATCGTCTGCACAATACCAATATTCCTGGTCTTATGGCTTCCGGTGAGTGCGATTATCAGTATCACGGCGCCAATCGTCTTGGTGCTAACTCGTTATTGAGCGCAGCATATTCTGGTACAGTTTCCGGACCAGAGGCAATGAAATGGGCAAAGACTGGCAACAAAGGCAGCGAACTTACCGACGCTGAAATGGAAGCGGCACGTCAAGAAGTTCAAAATGAATATGATAAAATCTTGCAAATGAACGGTACAGAAAATGCTCATAAACTCCACCACGAGATGGGCGATTTGATGTATAAGTACGTTGCAATTGAACGCGACAATAACGGTCTAGATCAAGGTTTGATTGAACTTAAGAAACTGCTCAAACGTTGGGATAATATTGGCATTACTGATCGCGGCAATGTCGCTAACCAGGAAGCAATGTTTGTTCGCCAGCTCCGCAATATGATTCTTTATGCAATGGCAATCACCAAAGGCGCCAGAATGCGTGATGAGTCTCGTGGTGCTCACGCCAAGATTGTTCTTGAAAATGGCCAGCGTAAACACGACAAAGACGGCGAATTGGTCTTTATGGGGCGCGACGATGAAAGATTCATGAAAGTTACTATCGTCAATTACGACACTAACACAGAAGAACCGATCATCAGCTATCGTGATTTTGATCATTCACTGATTAAGCCGCGTGCTCGTAACTATGCTGTTGCCAAGAAAGAATAAATTGCCTTTCGATTTGTTGAAGGAGGAGAAACAGTAAATTAGAATGTAGAAAAATGTCTAATCAGGTAGACAAAAATGCAGCATTAAGCTGAAAGCTCATAAAATAAATAGCCATTGAGCCAGTTGGTGCTAACTTTAAAGCAGTCTATGCGCCGGGAAGAAGACCCGTGCAGGTTGATCTTTTGTCAGGTCAAGCCTCTCAATTTCGTATAAT
>JAFUTM010000115.1 GCA_017484235.1 Selenomonadaceae bacterium | reverse complement strand
GACTAAATTTGACTTTCGCGGCAAAACATTTTTAGGCTCGCTGATAGATTTGCCATTCGCAATTTCACCAGTTGTCGCAGGATTATTCTTCATAATGTTATTCGGTCGAATGAGTCCGATTTACTCAATCTTGCAAGAATATAATATTGCTATTGTGTTTGCAGTACCAGGAATAATTTTGGCGACGGTTTTCGTGACATTTCCATTTATTACTCGTGAACTTGTGCCGGTTATGGAAAATCAAGGACGCTCTGAAGAAGAGGCGGCGGCAACAATGGGCGCAAGTGGCTGGACAATTTTCAGACGAGTAACGCTGCCGAATATCAAATGGGCGTTGAGTTATGGAATAATTCTATGCTCGGCGCGTGCACTTGGTGAATTTGGAGCGGTTAGTGTTGTCAGCGGTCACATTCGAGGTAAAACAAATACACTGCCGCTTCATATAGAAATTTTGTACAACGAATATAATTTTACGGCAGCGTTTGCAGTAGCATCTGTGCTTGTATTTTTAGCAATTATAATTTTGATTCTCAGAAATATTGTCGAAAATGCCGGCAAAGAGAATAAAATTGTTGAGATATCTAATACAAATAGCGATTCTGATAGTACAAATATAAATTCGCCGACGATTATTTCTCAAAATTAACTTAAAATAAAAAAAGCCCAACGATTTTACTCGTCAGGCGCAAATTTTAAATTAATTACGATTCTTTGCAATCAATTTCTGAAATTCTTCTCTCTCAAATGCAACTTGCAAAGTACGAGAAAAATTTTCTAATGCTTCAGTTTGAAAATCTACTGCCTCAACGTATTTTTGACAAGCAGATAAAATTTTTTCATCTTTCGTGATTTCATTTATTCTTTGCGAAAAATTTTCAACCAAATACTTCTGTTGATTCGTTAAATCTATAAGTTCATTGACCATTGGTTTATAATCTTTTTCATTTAACATTTAAATCTGCCTCCACATAGTTTAAAATTCTTTGCTTAGTGTAGCATAAAATGAATATTATAGCAATGTTTGAACTTAATTCAATGTTAATAATAATGAGGAGATGATGATTTTGATTTACGAAGTTGAATTGAAAAATATAAATAAAAATTTCGGAAATTTCAAGGCGTCCGATAATGTGAGTTTCAACGTCGAAAAAGGTAAATTGATTGGCTTGCTCGGTCCGTCCGGCAGCGGCAAAACTACTATTTTAAGAATGATTGCCGGTCTTGAGAATCCAGACAGCGGTGATATTTTCATAGGCGGACGTAGAGTTAATGATTTAATGCCTGGCAAGCGCGGAATTGGATTTTTATTTCAATCATATGCACTATTCAAGCATATGACGGTATTTGACAATATTGCGTTTGGTCTTGAGGTACAAAAAAAGCCGAAATCTGAAATAAAGGAGCGAGTCGAATATTTAGCTGAATTAATCGGCTTAAAAAATTTCACAAGTCGTTATCCAATGCAATTAAGCGGTGGTCAGCGTCAAAGAGTAGCATTCGCCAGAGCTTTAGCACCGAATCCAGAACTGTTACTTCTTGATGAGCCGTTTGCCGCAATCGATGCGAAAGTCAGGCAAGAACTGCGAAGCTGGCTCAAACATACAATTCACAAACTCGGAATCACATCAATTTTCGTCACTCACGACCAAGATGAGGCAGTCGAAGTCGCCGACGAAATAATAATCACGAATCGCGGACGAGTTGAACAGGCTGGTGTGCCGGTTGAAATTTATCAAGCACCAAAGACGCCATTTGTCGCAACATTCATCGGCGAATCAGTAAAAGTGCCGGATTATACAATCTTCAAAGGCTTTGACGAATATGAAAAGCAGGAAGGAATTTTACGACCAGAATTTTTGGAAATTGCTGCAAATATTGAAGAAATGCCGCAGCCAATGCCGATTACCACCGAAAAGGGCATAGTTCAAGGCACATATTTTAGAGGCAGCACGATTCAAATTGATATTGAAGTTAAAGGGCAGCTTTTACGAGGATTTCGTGGACTTGAGCAGACACCGCTACACGAAGGCGACGAAGCTTTTGTATTTATTCACAAAATTTATGGTTTTGACGGCAATAAAACTAAAGTAATTGAAAATGCTGCAAAACGCAGAGAATCAGTGATAATTTAAAATTTTAATAAAAATACATACCTCTGTAACTCTTCAATGACGGTTTATTATATTTTTTGACTTACGCTATATAGCGTATTTTTTTACATTTTAATGATATTTATATGATAAATAATTTAAATATACTTTATTATCTATTATTAATGTGCTATAATACTTTCGCTATATATGTAATTTATATTATAAAATGTTTAAGGAGTAGGTTTTATGGAGATTCTGCACGGACTTATCAACGACATCAATAATTTTATTTGGACATATATAATTATTGCGGCGTTGATAGGAATAGGTATTTATTTTACACTGCGCACAAAATTCGTACAGATAAGATTAATTAAAGAAATGGTAAGATTAATAACGAGCAGTGCCGGCACTAAAACTGAGGGCAAAGAAATCAGCGGCTTTCAGGCGTTTTGTGTCAGTACAGCTTCGCGTGTTGGCGTCGGCAATATCGCGGGCGTCGCAATCGCTATCGTAACAGGCGGACCTGGTGCCGTCTTTTGGATGTGGGTAATCGCTTTTATTGGCTGTGCTACCGGTTTTGTTGAAAGTACTCTTGCACAGATTTATAAGCTGCCAAAAGATGACGGAGCTTTTCACGGCGGACCAGCTTATTATATAAAAAATGCGCTTAAACAGCCGGCGATAGCAAAACTTTTTGCAAT
>JAFUTM010000010.1 GCA_017484235.1 Selenomonadaceae bacterium | reverse complement strand
TTGATTATCTTTCGCATAGCGTCACACCTAGAACAATTTTTTTGTAAAATTTGCTTATATAAACGATGAAACTTTAAAATTATTACACGACTTCAAAATATTTTTTTAGTTTATTAATTGCTCTAAAATGAATGATCCTAATGTTTGCATATGTTAAATTTAATATTTCTGCGATTTCTATGTAACTAAACTCAAACCAATATTTTAACAAGATTATTTTCTGTTCATTTTTGCTGAGTGTATCAATTGCGGCTAAAAGCTGCTTTTTTTCTTCGTCAATTATTAAATTTATTTCGGGCTGTTGCACTTCATCTGATGATAAATTATCAAAGCAATCTGAACAAATTACAGTTTTATTTCTAATGCTGTACCGCAAATAACTCATAATCGTGTTGTTTGTAATGGTAAAAAGCCACGTTTTGAAACTGGATTTATTTTTGTCAAAGTCCTTTAAATGGGCGTAAACTTTCAAAAAAATTTCGCTGACTACATCATTTGCGCTGTCAACATTTCTAAGGCGATAAAATACGAAATTATAAACCGCATCAAAAAATATATTATAGAGTTTGGCAAAAGATTCTTTATCGTCTAAGGATTTTTCTGCGAGTAAATTGCAATAATCTTTATCTTGAATATTTTCCATTAAATTGATTCCATTAAGCAGTTTGACGTTTAGCTAAATCGGCGAATATTCCATTTTGGGAAACAAGTTCGTCGAAGGTGCCGCTTTCTGCAATTTGCCCTTTGTCAAAAACTATAATTCTGTCACATTCACGAATTGTTGAAAGTCTGTGTGCTATAACAATTCTGGTAGTTTTGAGTTTGTTCAAACTTTCGGTAACAATAGCTTGAGTGTGGTTATCAAGTGCGCTGGTTGCCTCGTCAAAAACCAAAATAGAAGGTTTAGCCGCCAATGCACGAGCAATTAAAATTCTTTGTCGTTGTCCGCCGCTGATATTACTTGAACCTTCAGAAATAACTGTTTGCATTCCCATCGGCATTTTTTTAATATCGTCAGCAATTCCTGCAGATTCAGCCGCTGTCCAAGCGTCTTCCATTGTTAATGCTGTAGTTCCAACTATATTTGTAAAAATGCCGCCGCTCATCAGTTGCCCGTTTTGCAATACGACACCCATTTGTGAACGAACGGACGCTAAATTAAGTTCGGAAAGGTCTTGATTATCGTAATAAATTGCGCCGCTTTTGGGAGTTTCAAAACCTAAAAGCAGGCGAATAAATGTAGATTTGCCGCAACCACTTTTTCCGACGATTGCCACATTTTCACCGGCGTTTATTTTTAAATTTAAATCGCGCAGGACATCAGGCATGTTTTCGCCATACGAAAATGATAAGTGCTCAACCGTTATTGAGCCGGTCAACATTTCGGCATCCATTTTATCGTCGGCAACTTCAGGTACCTCGTCCAATATAGGCTGTAAATTTTCTATGCTCGGACGTAATTTAAAGACTTGCGCCAATGTTGGTATTATCGTATTTATTGCTAAATTAAATCCGGCAAATGCCGTGTGAAACGCCATAAACTGAGCGGAACCTATTACTTCCTGTGAAGGATCTTTGCCTTGCTCCAACGCTGTCTGCATGTCATTTGATATAATGTAATACAATATTAATGTAATTATCAGGGGTTGAACGCTCGCTATTATTGAGCTGTAATTCGATTGCCAACGTAATTTTAAATTCCATCGCCATTCTTCAGTAAATAAACGACTCCATAAATTAAAAGCTTGTTCTTCCGCGCCGGCTATACGAAATTTCGCTAATCCGGTAAATATTTGCTGTACCAATCCTGCTATTTCATTCTTTGCCTTTATTAAATTACGCTCAAAATTAACTATTCGGCTATATATTATCGCCATTATTAAAAGGTAAACGATCCATAAAAATACCGCTAATACCGTTAATTTCAAGCTGCAATAAATCATTAACAGCAAACTCCAAATTGAAAAGACTAAATCAAAGACTGTCGGTATCAAACTGCCGCCAATTACAGTTTTTATTTCCATAATTCCCATTAAGCGTGCAGCAATTTCGCCGCTTTGAAATTTCCTGAAAAATTTCGCAGGTAATGAAAATAATCTGCCCAATAACGCTGACTCTATAGCCGTATCAATGTGCGTCATTATGCGTATCATGGCGACAGAGCGCACCGCCGAAACTATGGCAATGGTACAAGCCGCAACTATAGCTATTTGCGTAACAGTTACAAGCCCTTCTTTGTCCCATATCGGAATTATATCTGCAAAAATTGTCTCCGTAATACTTGGCTGCACCGCTGCTACGTAACCTGCAATAAAACTGGCCACAATTATAGATTGACAATCTGTTTTCCAGATATGCTTAATAATAAATTTCAATAAATCCTTTACCGTCAATTTCTTATTCGGTAAACCGGCATAACAAATAAATCCTCTATTCTGAATCTTCGCCGCAACTTCAGAATCAATCGTAACACCACGAGGATCATTATTTGTAATTAATCTGTAACGCTCCGGTGAATCAGGTATGAATGCCGCCAACTCATTACCATACCAACCAATAATAACGCCGCTGTCTTTCTTGTACCAGTTCTCTTCCAACGTCACAAAGCGAATGTACATATTGCCTTTCTGTACCAATCGCCGAATTACCCCAACTTGATCAAGCCGCTTAACAAATTCGGGTGATATTGATATATTTGCAGTACTCATAGAAAGATTTTCAGCAACGGAGCGGACAATAAATATAGCCTCATCTAATTTGTTGCCGGTTGTGATATTTCCAACTTCAACTTCGTCAATTAATCTGTTAATTGAATTGTCAATCAATAATTGACTGTTCCGCCGCCTCAATTCAAGCCGTTCGGTGAAACGCTTGTCCTCGTTCTTAAATTGAACTCCTGTAACCATAGCAAATATTCGCTCATGCTCCAAAAATTCAAGATACAAACTTTCCAATGTATTACAATTTGAAAATAATGAATTACTGCGCCATTGCACGATCACTTCGTCGCCACGGTCAGCCAATAATTTAAACCAGCGCAATTTAGCCAATTCAGAAAACCATAACCGCATTAATTTAATTTGACTCGCTAAAGGACATTCATTAAATCCAACTAATTCAATATCGCTATCCTCAACTGCATATATTACAATGTCCATCAATTCAAATTCATCAAATGAAGGATATGCCGCCGCCCCTGCCGACAATTCTATTAAAAATATTTGACGAAAATTTGCAATATCCCGCGTCATTGCATATACTTCAATTCGTCCGCTATTGACAAGCGCAAACTTTCGTGCATCTTGAAGTTTATAACGTTGCCCCGCCTTTAATTGCATAGCTCTAACCTTCCTTACTTTCAATTAATCGACGGTACGCCCCATTATTTGCCATTAATTCAGTATGTGTACCACGCTCAACTGCTTTACCACTCTCCAATACAATAATTTCATCACAATCACGAATGGTAGAAAGTCTGTGAGCAACAATGAAACAACTGCAGCCGCGCCGCCTGATATTCTTCAATACGGTCTGTTCAGTAATAGGATCAAGCGCACTAGTCGCTTCGTCCAATACTAATATTGAAGGATTAACCGCCAAAGCACGAGCTATTTCTAATCTTTGACGTTGTCCGCCACTAAAATTTAATCCGCCTTCAGACATAACGTATTCATATCCGCCTTCAAGTTTCATAATTTCATCATGTATACAAGCATCGATCGCTGCTGCCATAACGTCTCGCTTGTCTATTGTCCCGTCAAACAATGCAATATTGTCGCGTATACTGCCGCTGATTTGAAAAATATCCTGATCAACCGCCGCGAATGAACCGGTAATGACATTGCGCGGAATTTCTCGACGGTTCATGCCGTCAAATTTAACTTCGCCGCTCCACTCTTCATATAAGCCGGTAACAATTTTTGACAATGTACTTTTACCGGAACCACTACCGCCAACTATTGCAACCCACCTGCCGGGCTCAACTGTTAAATTAAAATTTTCCAAAAGTGGAGGTTCTAAAGGACTGTATCCAAAATTGATATTACATAATTCAATTTTTCCCGTAAGTCTCTTCAATTCGTTATTTTTAATTTTGTCAGGATAATTAAGGCTGTCGATTGGATAAGCCAAAACATCATCAAGACGACGCATTTGCATTTCAGTACTTTGCAAAGTTGTAGCTAATCCTGCCAATCTGTCTATTGGCGCATGAAAATTATTGTATAACGATTGGAAAGAGATAAAAATACCAGATGACATTACACCTTCCATTATCGAGAAACCACCAATAGTTAATATCATTGCCGTATTGATAGAGGATAAAAAGACCGGCAATACTTTTGAAGCCAACGACCAAAGTTGAACTTTTTGAGAAGCAATTAAAACTTTGCTGTGATAGCCCGACCATTTTGAAAATAAATCGCCTTCAGTACCATTGGCTTTTACACTCTCAATCATTGTTATACCATTAACCAAAGTGCCATATTCTTTACCGGCATCCTGCTGAATACGCATATTTAAATCTGTCAGCCGCCGCCTCAATTTATAAAGTACAAACATTTCAATGGCACTAAACGTTAAGCCAATCATCGTAAGTTCAAAACTGTATTGAAATAACAACAATAAATAAAATACAGCTGTAAATAAATCAAGTAATGATGTCGCTACAGAATTTGAAAGTACATTGGCTACCGATTCATTGAAACTGACACGAGAGGCGATTTCTGCTGCAAAACGTTGCTGAAAAAATGGAATAGGCAAGCGCAAAATATGCCAAAAAAATCTAGAAGAATCAGCCAAAGTCAATTTACGCTGCCAACGAGTGAGGATATAAGCACGAAGAGCCGTCATACCGGAAAGCAGCAAAATGGTTAAAACCATAGCAAGACAGAAATTAAACATCCAATCAGGGTGTTTGCCTGATAAAATATCGTCAATGAAAATTTGATTGAATACCGGTGAAACGAGACCCGGAACAATCATAGCAAAACCAATAAGAAAAACAAAAACTAAAGCAGACTTATCATTCATTAGTTTTTTGAAAACAGAATCGAAAATATTATATTGCTGACCTTCAGGTTTAAAATTTTCACCGGGCTTAATTTCAAGAGCAATTCCGGTATACGAAGTTTTAAAATCTTCCCAAATAACTTTACGTTTGCCCATAGCCGGATCATTCAAATAAGCGAAACCGTCTTTGATACCTTCCAGAACAAGAAAGTGATTAAATTCCCAATGGATAATGAGTGGGAATTTTTTATTTTTGAGAGAATCAGCAATAATACGAAAACCTTTGGCAGCGCAATTCCTGCGTCGAGCAGCTTTTATGATATTGCTGGCTTTACTGCCGTCACGATTAACGCCACACTCTATGCGTAATTTCTCAAGAGGAATCCACATATTGTAATAAGCTAAAATCATAGCAAGGGAAGCCGCGCCACATTCGGTAGATTCAATTTGCATGACGGTAGGAACAGAAACTTTGTAGCCGTCAGAAGAAAAAAATTTATTGAAAAATTTAAGCATGGTTATCTACTCCTAAGCCATTGAGATACTTTATAAAAAACTTTCTCAATAGGCGGTTTACGTTCAATAACGATAGAACCTTTGCAAAAACTTCCGGGCGTTATCGGTTTATGATCGCCAACTTTCGAGGTCCACAAAAATCCCGAAGTATCCTCGCTATTTTTGACGAGATCAAATCGTACTTCCATTAAAGAACTTTTTTGCTGCTCAAAAAACCATTGAGCCACTTGGGAATTACCAACATTTTTCTGGACACTCTGAACAGAAACCGGATATTGAGAAACGGAGCGAACAACGCCAAGCAAAGAACCGGATTCAGAAACATCAACGCCATTCGGCATAAGCTGAATAGTCATACCGGCTTCAACACGTTTACCCTTTTCGAGTGGAATATAAAAAATACCACTTAATTCACTATTGTTTTGAGTAAGACGAATGGAACAAATTGGAGTATTGCCGGAAATCATAGCACCTTTGGAAATCATAATATCATCAACAATGCCATCATAATCGCTGTAAACTTCTTCCATAAGAATTTGTTGAGCACGTTTAGCATCATATTCATAAGCTTTGCTTGCAGCTTCACGATCGTTACCGACAAGCCCTATACCGTGTTGAGCAATAGCAGTATCAGCATAGCGTTCAACCTGAACAACACGAGCAATAATATCGTTGGTTTTAACAACGTCACCTTTAGAAACGTAAATATCAGTAACTTTGCCGCCCGCAAAATGATAAATATCAACGACACCAGCCGAATCCATAATAAGCCCCATTCCGTCGGCTTTGACTGTAAATGCGCCGAAAATCGACCACAACACTATAGAACCAATGAAAATAAGAATGGCAGTAAGCAGCATCCAACTGATAGAATTAGTGACAGAAAGTAATGTATCTAAACGTTCAGGCGAGCGGAGTTTGTCTAAAGCCTCTTTGCTGAAAAGTTGATTACCTTCCAAGTTCATCATCTCCTTCTAGAACATAATTAGCTTTCATGCCGTCAATTAAATTATCGACGTTTAAGGTAACAACAATATCTCCTTCATTAAGTACGTCAATAATTTCGATAAATTTGCCGTCATCTACGCCGGTAGTTACGGGAATTTTTTTAATGGTGCCGTCCTGCATAAAAATGAAAAGCGAATCTTTAGATTGACTGTCAATAGCAGACAAGGGAACAGTTAAGCATTGACGAGGAAGGAACGCCTGACAAGAAACTTCGCTGTAAGTACGAGGTTCTAAAAGTCCCGAACTGTT
>JAFUTM010000114.1 GCA_017484235.1 Selenomonadaceae bacterium | reverse complement strand
TGATTTTTCAGCACTTCAATTTACTGTCGTCTGCAACGGTCTATGATAATGTAGCATTTCCGTTGCGACTTGCTGACGTAAGTGAAGATACAATCAAACAAAAAGTTGAGCCGCTGCTGAAGCTGGTTGGGCTGTCTGATAAATCGCAGCAGTATCCTTCGCAGCTTAGCGGCGGGCAAAAACAGCGTGTTGGCATAGCACGGGCACTGGCAAGTGATCCAAAAGTTTTGCTCTGTGATGAAGCGACCTCAGCACTTGATCCACAAACTACTAAATCCATTTTGGAATTAATTAAAGATGTTAATCAAAAATTATCATTAACAGTGGTTGTCATAACGCACGAAATGCAGGTTATTAAAGATATCTGTGATAAAGTGGCAGTAATTTCAAATGGCGTCATTGCGGAACAGGGCACGGTTGTCGATGTGTTCACTAATCCACAGCAGCCGATTACAAAAGAATTTATAAGTGTACTTTTATCGAATGAACTGCCGGCAGCATTTCGCGGCAATAAAATTCACGATGAAGAAATACCAGGCAGTTTTTTATTGTTACGACTTACATTTTTAGGCGATAGTGCAGATAATCCAGTTATAGCTGAAATGATACGCGAAGCAGAGGGCGTTGATGTTACCTTGCTCTTTGGCAATTTAGATCAGATTCACGGAATACCTTTTGGCAGAATGATAATTGGTCTTGCTGGTGCAAAAGAAGAAGTTGACAAGGCCATGGATTATCTCAAACGTGCCGATTTAAAACTTGAAATAATAGGTTACGTTGAGCGGACTTATGATCATTCCGCGTTGGAAGGTGGTGGATACGATGTTAAATGAAGCGATACCACTGCTGACTAAAGCTCTCGGCGAGACGGTGTATATGGTGTTCATTTCAATGATAATAGCCTCAGCGTTGGGAATACCGCTGGGCGTAATATTGCACACGACAAACAAAGGACAAATTTTGGAAAATATGGTATTTAACCGAATTATCGGATCAATCGTCAACGCCGTGCGCTCTATACCATTTATTATTTTATTGGTAGCAATCATACCGTTTACGCGCTTGCTGGTCGGCAGTGCAATTGGAACGACAGCGGCGATGGTGCCATTAGTAATCGCGTCCATACCTTTCATTGGTCGGCAAGTGGAAACATCATTAAAAGAAGTTCCGAACGGATTAGTCGAGGCTGCCCTCTCAATGGGCGCAACACCGTTTCAGATTATAACAAGAGTGTTGTTGCCGGAGGCAATGCCGAGTATCGTTGCGCAGCTGACGACGGTAATAATCGCATTGGTCGGTGAGTCTGCAATGGCAGGAGCAATCGGCGGCGGTGGTCTCGGTGATTTAGCAATCCGATATGGTTATCAGCGTTTCAGACCGGAGATTATGATTGCAACTGTTGTAATTTTAATTGTCTTGGTGCAGGTCGTTCAATTTGCCGGAAACACTTTGGCTAAAAGGTTGAATAAAAAGTAACTGTTTGATTTTAATAATAAATCGCGGAGGCACATCAGTTGAGATTATGTCTCCGCGTTTTTTATCTATCATCATAGATTGCATTAATAATGTTGTTAAGATGTTTGCGTTCTTTATCGTTCAAGAACTTTGAATTAATAGTATATCTGCCATTTAGAATAAAATTATTAAAGTCGACAATTTCATCAGAGTCACTGATTGTTCGATCGTTTTCCAAAAGGTAATCAATAGACACGTCGAAAAAGTTGGCGAGCTTTTTTATTGTTGCAATGTCCGGCTCCGTCGTGCCATATTCATTGTTGTAAAATTTAATGTAATATTTTTCACGTTCGTAGTTCAGTCTTAGTCGTGCAATACTTTAAAATTTCAACTTCAAAATTTTCAATACCAAATTTAATTATCTCTTTGTCGATAAGTTGGCTACCGTGCAAATGAGCTTGAATTCTTTTTTCCAGTGTTCTGCTGGTTTGTCCGATATAGATTTTGCCATTTTTTTATTGACGATTTTGTAAATGATTCTATGGTCAACGTTCTATCTCTCGAATTTCAGAGAAAGCGTTGACTATTTTATTTAAAATTTGACGTTCTTTATCATTCAAGAACTTTGAATTAATAGTATATCTGCCATTTAGAATGAAGTTATTAAAGTCGACAATTTCATCAGAGTCACTGATTGTTCGGTCGTTCTCCAACAGATAGTCAATGGATACGTCGAAAAAGTTGGCTAACTTTTTTATTGTTGCGATGTCCGGCTCCGTCGTGCCCGTCTCATATCGACTATAAGTTGTCTGGTCAATTTTTAAATAATTGGAAATCTCCGTTTGAGTAAATTCTTGCTGCTTTCTTAATTGACGCAATTTATCTTTAAACATAATAATCACCAAAATAATGGTATAATTATGTTGATAATTTTAGGTAAATTTTGCATTTAGTTATTGATTAATGCTCAAATTACATATATAATATAAGCATAAAATTAATAAAACCTATTGCGACGGATATAGTACCCATGTTAAAATAATCTAAATTAATGTAACAAGTATGTTTGTTTATATGTGTTAGTGTAAGGAGTGGTTTTTATGGCTGATATTAGTAATTCTACCAGCGATACGTTGGTTAGTGGCACGAGTGGTAATGATTCTATTTATAATTATTATTGGAACTCACAAGCAACAATAAATTCCGGTGCAGGTGATGATGAGATTTACAATTCTGGCACACAAGTTTCAATAGACGCCGGTGCAGGTGATGATTTTATTAGTAATGGTAATTATGGTGACAACGTAAGCATAAGTGGCGGCTCAGGTAATGATTCTATTTATAATTCTGGCACACAAGTGACAATAAATTCCGGTGACGGTCATGATTCTATTTATAATTGGAACTCACAAATTACAATAAATTCCGGTGACGGTGATGATTCTATTTATAATGATGGCTCACAAGTAACCATTAATGCCGGTGATGGTGATGATTATATTCGTAATTTTGGCACACAAGTGACAATCAACGCTGGTGATGGTGATGATAGTATTTTTGCTGCTGGAAGCGAACAATTAATCCAATACACAAACGGCGACGGCAATGACACAATCTATGGCTACGATGAGACAGATACAATTAAAATTACTGACGGCAGCTCATATACAACCCAAGTAAGTGGAAATGATGTAATTGTAAATGTGGGCGGCGGTTCAATGAGACTTATCGACGTAAAAGACAAAACTTTGAACATTGTCAATCACCAAGCCGTAAATGACACACCTACTGGTGGCAATGGCGGCACAAATACTCAACCGTCTGTTGGCAAAAGTGATACACCGACGGGCAGCCAGCGCACTGCTTCTCCGACTTCCACAACAACCGACGCTCTCACTTACAACGAAATCACCAATAAAATTAAAACTCATAACACAGTTACTCTTGGCAGCGGTTGGAGCGGCACCATTAAATCATCAGATTATGATTCTACCGTCAAAAATGTTAATGCTTCCAACACCAGCAGCGCACTTTATATCGTTGGCAATTCTAACGCAAACAACATTATCGGCGGTTCCGGTGATAACACCATTAATAGCGGCAAAGGCAATGACACTCTCACTGGCAGTTCCGGTAACAATATCTTTGTCTACGACAGTGGCGACGGCAATGATATTATCACTGATTATTCACCTGGCGAGGATTTAATTAAATTGAATAGTGGCACCATTAAAAAGGTTTCTGTCAACAAAAACAATGTCGTCTTAACCGTTGATAAACAGACTATCACTCTCAAAGATGCGAAAGGCAAAAAGATTACGGTTAATGATTCTGAAGGTAACATTTCCAGTCAGGTTTACGGAGATACTAATATTAAAATCTCTGACGGCGATGGTCAAACTGTAAATGCCTCTTTAAATCCTACTGCGGTTACTCTGGACGGTACGTCAAGAACCACTGATCTAAATCTCATTGCCAATGCAAAAGCCAATGTCATTTATCTTGGAGCAGGTCACACTACTGTAACTGCCGGCAGAGGCAACGACACCATAAC
>JAFUTM010000113.1 GCA_017484235.1 Selenomonadaceae bacterium | reverse complement strand
GGATACGAAGTGTTTGTAGGAAAAATTGGTGAACAACAAGTTAATTTCGTCGCCATTAAAAACTCACAACCTGTTTATATTCAAGTCATTGATACAATTGATAGTAAATCTAAATTAAGAAAAATGCTTAATCCTTTGCAGCGTATTCCAGATCAATATAATAAAATGATATTGTCTATGGACTATCCTAAAATTAATGATTACAATGGAATTAAACATTTTAACATTTTTGACTTTATAAATAGGAATATTTAAATTATTTTGCATTATAAATTCAAAATATTGGAGGTGTTTGTGATGGCAGAAAGAGAAATTAAATATCGCGGGCTAAAAACTTTTCAAATTTTCAGTGGTGAAATCAAACAAGTATGGATTTATGGATTTTATTTGAAACGCGGTACTTATGGTGATCCAGGTCCACAAGCACATATTTTTGTATATGAAAATGGGTACGAAGGTTATCGTGTTGATGCTAAAACGATAGGTCAATTTACGGGCTTTTTGGATAACACTGGCAATGAAATTTATGAAGATGATATTATATCATTTGGCGACAACAAAATTGGAGTAGTCGATTTCTTTAAAGGTGCTTTTGTTGTCCGCAGCGGCAAAGAAAAAATCCCTAAATTATTGAGCGATCTACAAAAATGGCAATTAAAAGTTTTGGGCAATCGCTTTGAAAATCCAGAATTACTGGTAGATAATTCTAAATCCAAATCAACCTTGAATAAAAAGAAAAGAGGCGTAAAATAAAATGTTTTTTAGATTTTTAATGGTATTAATGGCAGGTATTGTACTTGCCAATTTTTTTTGTACAAATAATATTGCAGCAGCTTATGATTTACCCAGAATACAAATAGAAAAACCAAACAAGAACGTTAAATCACCTAATAACAATAATCAGGATAGCCAAAACAACCAAGATAATCAAAACAATCAAGATAACCAAAATAATCAAGATAATAAAAATAGCCAAGATAATCAGAACAATCAAAACAACCAAACTAATGTTATTGATAAGAATTACGTTTTTGTTGGTACTTATAAAGGATTTAATTATTATATTGATCGTTATTCAATAAAGATTAGGAAGAATAATACCAATGAGCGCAGTTGGAGTCAGTTTATATTTCCAATAGGACCTAATGTAAACGCTGTTAATGCAACTTCTACTCGTCAAAGATTTTTTTATGATGGCACAAATGCTTACAATTCCACTCGAAAGAATAACCTGATTGATGAAATTGAAGATGAAGAAGCAAAAAATTTTTTATGGAACTGTTTTAAAATAGGTTATCAATGTGCCTTTAATGAAGAATTTAAATAATTCAGATTATAGTACCAAATATATTTTTCATTTTGTCATTGCTGAACACTTCAGTTGGTGTGCCAGAGGCAATGACTTTTTTGTTAAGCAATATAACTTGATCGGCATATTTTGACACTAATTCTAAATCGTGTGAGATTAAAATAATTGCCATGTCTTCATTAGTTTTTAAATCCACAACAATCTCATAAAATAAATCTAACCCATTTTGATCTACGCCAGATACCGGTTCATCCAGCAATAATAAATCTGGTATCGGATCCAATGCTAGTGCTAATAAAACTCGTTGAAGTTCGCCGCCGGACAGTGCTCCTAACCGACGATCAATTAAATATTCCGCTTTAACTCTTTTGAGATTTTTTAATACACGTTCTCTTAATTTGCTGGCTGAAAATAGCCAGACTGGTCTATTTGACAGGCAAGCCATAAATATGTCCATCACGGAAGTTGGTGAACTGACATCAAAAGTCAGATATTGTGGAACATAGCCAATTACAGGGTGGCCGGTATGACAATTTTTAGCATCAGTATACTGTAAATTGCCTGTATGGTCTACTTCGCCAAGAATCGCCTTTAACAAGGTGGATTTACCGGCACCATTTGGTCCAATTAACGCGGTGAGTTGTCCACAATGTACGTGAATATTAACATCTTCAAAAATAATTAAGTCGCCGACTTTAACTCCAAAATGCTCAATCTTTGTACAGCAGACTTTTGCACAGTCCTCTGAGTTTTTTGCATTGTGATGCAATATCGATTTAAACAAGTATGTCACTCCAATTAAATGATATAATATAGGTATATATAATCCATAACAGCTAAAATTATATCATAATAAACATCAATTTACTAAAAATCGGCTGAATGTTACTCCAGCCGATTACACTTATGTTTAATTTATAAATTCATTAATCTAAATCTTCACCGTTGGAAGCAATCACCTTTTTATACCAGAAGAAGGAATCTTTACGACTGCGGCTAAAATCACCAGTGCCGTCGTCGTGGCGATTGACATAAATAAAACCATAACGTTTAGCATACTGACCAGTGCCAGCACTTACTAAGTCGATTGGACCCCAAGTCGTGTAACCAATGAGCGGCACACCGTCGTTGACAGCCTCGCCCATAGCGCGAATATGCTCACGGAAATAGCTGATACGATAATCGTCGTGAATTGCGCCGTCAGACTCAACTTTATCAAAAGCACCGAAACCATTTTCAACGACCATAATCGGCGTATTTGGATAGCGTGACGCCAGCTTATTGAGAGTCCAGCGCAGACCGTCAGGATCAATCTGCCAGCCCCAGTCACTCGCCTTGAGGTAAGGATTTTTAGCACCGCCCAGCATATTGCCCTTTGTCTGTTCAACATTCTTATCAACCGAAACGCAATTGCTCATATAGTAACTGAAAGTGTAGAAGTCAACGACACCTTCTTTAAGCAGCTTTTTATCTTCTTCGTTATCCATAAAAGCCGTATCAATGCCCATATCTTGATAGAATTTTTTTGCAAAGTAAGGATAAGCTCCACGAACTTGAACATCACCGCAAAGATCGTTGCAGAATGAATCGTGGTGCTGGTCTTCGAGCATATCTTTTGGATTAGGCGTCAAAGGATACCACGTTATATGACAGATCATATTGCCAATCATAAAGTCAGGATTAATCTTGTGACCGGCAATGACTGCCTTAGCTGAGGCGACAAACTGATTATGTAAGCCCTCAATACGCTGCTGTGGAATGTCAATCAACTCTGGGAACTTGCAGGGTGCGGTTCTGTTGAGGTCTTCGTCTTGAATTATGCCGATACTGTAGAGATTACCCATAAAAGGTTCCATTAAGCTCATATTAATCTCGTTAAAAGTCAGCCAATACTTAACTTTATCCTTGTAACGTTCAAAGCAAGTGGTAGCATATTTGACAAATAAATCAATTACTCGACGATCATAAAAACCGCGATACTTTTTGACAAGCTCAAATGGCATTTCGTAATGATTAAGTGTGATGAGCGGCTCAATTCCGTACTTGCGGCACTCATCAATTACATTGTCATAAAATTGCAGACCGGCTTCATTTGGTTGAGCATCGTCACCATTTGGGAAAATTCTTGCCCAGTTGATTGAAAAGCGGAAACACTTGAAGCCCATTTCGGCTAAGAGCGCAATATCTTCTTTATAGTGATGATAGAAGTCAATTGCAGTGTGCGACGGATAGAAGACACCTTCTTCAATTTTTGGACAGAAAGTGCGCGGAGTATTCACATCACCGCCAAGAAGCATATCCGGCACAGAAAGACCTTTGCCATCTTCAAGATAGCCGCCCTCGTATTGGTTGGCAGCAACCGCGCCGCCCCAGAGAAAGTTCTTTGGAAACGCCATAAAATAGTCACCTCTCATAATAATGTAATATTTATAATTTAATGTACATCAATCATCACGAACACAATTTTACCTTTTAATATAGTATATCGTAAAGTAAGCTATCCGTCAAGCGCTTTGATTTTTTCAAACAAAATCTAATAAGTTTTGCCTTTCGGCAATTGATTCGGATAATATCTCACTTTGGGCAGGAAAATTTACTTTCTCTGTGGAATACTTACATATTAATTTTTGATTTTATTGGACAGTGAGTGTTTTGCATACTCTGTTTAAGAAAATTTTCGTTATCGGCGGCAGGTGAATATCTGTTTCGTGGAATGATGAGGCGCAGTGGTTTGGCGTTGAGCAGGTGGTGTATTGAAATGAGCAAGACAGTTTTAGTAATTTTATTACTGTTTACTGTAACGGTTTCTGCAGCTTTTACTAGAGATACGGCTAAATTTCAAGGTCACAGATACAAAACGTATAGAGCGGCATTGTCCTGGTCAGAAGCCAGAGATGCCTGCGAAAAGATGGGCGGTCACTTAGTTACTATAAATTCTGAGGAAGAACAAGACTTTGTGACTCATCTGATTTTACGCGGTAATGCCAATTGTTATTGGATAGGCGGTATAAAAGTGCCTGGCCGCTGGCAATGGATAACTGGAGAAGCTGTGACATATAGAAATTGGGCGAAAGACGAGCCAAACAATGCAGATGGCAATGAAGTTGTAATTATGATGTATGGAAAAACTTCATCTAATATCGGGCAATGGAACGATGAATCGCCATTTGGAAATCCTTACGACGACTTTTACAATTTGGAAAACTTCGGTTTTGTTTGCGAATGGGAATAATGATTAACGAATGGAGAGCGTGACGAATGAAAACAGACGTGGAAATTGCACAGGAAGCAATTATTGAGCCGATACAAAAGATTGCGGCTAAACTTAGCATTGACGAGGACAATCTGGAGCTTTATGGTAAATATAAGGCCAAGCTTTCGCCAGCGATGTGGAGCGAATTAAAGAATCGTCCAAATGGCAAGCTGGTTTTGGTAACAGCGATAAATCCGACGCCGGCAGGTGAAGGTAAAACGACAACTTCGATTGGTCTTGCAGATGCGTTTAGCCGGCGCGGTCGGAAAGTCGCAGTTGCCCTTCGTGAGCCGAGTCTAGGACCTTGTTTTGGCATTAAGGGTGGCGCGGCCGGCGGCGGTTATTCACAGGTTGTGCCAATGGAAGATATAAATCTGCACTTTACCGGAGACTTTCACGCAATCACGACAGCGCACAATCTTTTAGCTGCTGTCCTTGATAATCACATTCATCACGGCAATGAGCTTAAAATCGACGTTCGCCGCGTTGTCTGGAAGCGCGTGCTGGATTTAAACGACAGGGCCTTGCGCAATGTGATAGTCGGACTTGGCGGTAAAATTAATGGCGTTCCTCGTGAAAGCGGTTTCGATATTACTGTTGCAAGTGAAATGATGGCGATACTTTGTCTGTCGAACGATTTGGACGACTTAAAGGCGCGGCTCGGTAAAATAATCGTTGCATATGACGTTGATAATAAACCGATTACAGCTAACGATTTACAAGTGACAGGTGCGTTGACTTTGTTGTTTAAAGATGCAATTAAACCTAACTTGGTACAGACACTTGAGGGCACGCCGGCGCTTATTCACGGCGGGCCGTTTGCCAATATCGCTCACGGCTGCAACTCCGTTATGGCAACAAAGTTTGCGCTTAAATTAGCCGATGTCGTCGTCACAGAGGCGGGCTTCGGTGCCGATCTTGGTGCTGAAAAATTCATGGATATTAAGTGTCGGTTCGCCGGCCTTCAACCAGATGCAGTTGTAATCGTCGCGACCGTCAGAGCATTGAAGATGCACGGCGGCGTATCTAAAAACAATCTGTCGGAAGTCAATATGGATGCACTGGCACGCGGTTTTGAAAACCTTGAAAAGCACATTGACAACGTTAAGAACTTCGGTCTGCCAACAGTTGTTGCAATCAATGAATTTCCGACCGACACTGAAGAAGAACTAAAATTTGTCGAGAGTCGATGCCGTGAATTAGGAGCAAATGTGGCGAGGTCAGCGGTCTTTGCTAAAGGCGGAGAAGGTGGTCTTAAACTTTCAGAAGAAGTGGAAGCCGCATTTGATAAGCCGAAAAAATTTAAGCTCACTTATGACGATAATATGAGCATTGCCGACAAGATAACTGCTGTCGCGACTAAGATTTACGGTGCAGACGGTGTTGATTTTACTGCTGCGGCGCAAAAGCAACTATTAGAGATTGAGCAGCTGGGCTTTAGTCATATGCCGATCTGCATTGCCAAAACACAATATTCTCTTTCAGACGATGCCGCAAAGATTGGCCGGCCTAAAGATTTCCGCGTGACTGTCCGTGAACTTAAAATTTCGGCTGGCGCGGGCTTTATAGTTGTACTGTTGGGAAATATTATGACGATGCCTGGGTTGCCGAAGAGGCCGGCGGCTGAAAAGATGGACATAACAATCGACGGCAAAATCACAGGACTATTTTGATAATTAGGAATGAGGAATGATGAATTAAGAATATTTTCATTATTAATGCGTAAAACAATGCTTAACACTTAAAAATTGTTATTCCAAATTCGGTATTAAATGAATATAAGAGATGTATATATGCTCAATAATAGAATGTTAGAAGATATTTATACGGTATTCTGGCGCGATTGGATTGTATTGAAACGACGATTAACAAAATTTATTCTGTCACGTATGGTTGCGCCGATTTTATATCTTGTTGCCTTCGGTCTTGGACTTGGACGCAGTATAACGATTGATTCCGGCAATTATATCGACTTCCTCGTACCAGGAATAATCGCACTCAACTCAATGAACATTAGTTTCAATAGCATTACTCCCGTCCACGCCGAACGCATTTACCATAAAAGTCTCGAAGAGTATATGTTGGCACCGATTAAACCTGTTTCTTTTGTCATTGGCAAAATTGCAGCTGCAGTGTTAAGGTCACTTATATCTTCATCGTTAATAATTGTATTGGCGTTAATTTTTGGAGCTTCACTATTGTTTTTAACTTCAATATCAAATATCATTTTATTTATATCCATATTGATATTAAATTCAATAATATTTGCAAGTATAGGCTTTTTTGCAGCAATGACAATAAAAACTTATGAAGAAATGGCACAGGTCAATACATATATTTTGCTGCCGATGTCGTTTTTGTGCGGCACTTTCTTTAAGACCACAACACTGCCGGACGGAGTGAGATTTTTTATTGAGCTACTGCCGCTGACGCATACGAGTTACCTGCTTAGGAGTCTGAGCACTGGCGTGGACATTGCAGCTATATCTCCATTTGTGTTAATAATTTATGTCTTAGTGACGTTTATGTTAAGTGTTAAATCGTTTGAAAAACAAGAAAAATTATAGTTTATGTTGAATTATGACAATGTACTAATTGATGTTGAGGTAAATATATGAAGATACGCATTGCTGATGTTATTGAAGAATCGTTTGTTGATGGCGAAGGCGTTCGATTTGCCATTTTTGTTCAGGGCTGCCCGCATCACTGTAAAGGCTGCCACAATCCTACAACGCACGACTTTAACAGCGGTCACATTATTGAAACAGATAGACTAATTAATAAAATAAAAAATGCCTCATTAATCAGTGGAGTAACTCTGACTGGCGGCGAGCCGTTGTGTCAGATTGAGGCAGTTACTGAGATTGCGGCTGCCACAAAAACATTAAATCTAAATGTATGGTGCTATACCGGATATTTATATGAAAATCTCATTAATAATAATGGCACGAATTTTTTCACAAATGAGAATATAAACCACTTTTTACAGTATGTCGATGTACTTGTCGACGGACCTTTTATTGAAAGTCAGCGCGATTTGACACTGCCGTTTTGCGGTTCTAAAAACCAGAGGCTGATTGATATAAAGAAATCTCTGAGTACAAAAAAAATTATCAATTGGACTTTGATATAAAATCTTGACCTCACAGCTGTAAATGAGTATAATTAAATTGGATTTATTGTTTTTACTTTTGGAGAGGGTTTAATTATGGATTACTTACCACCAATAGATATTATCATTGGCCTCGTTTGTATCGGTCTGTTTGGTATTCTGTTGGGCGCACTTATTTACTTGCCAGTCGCAGCAAAAGAATCGCCGCTTTCCATTGAGAAATTATCAGGCGATGTCATCTGGCGTTATGTTCCGGATTGGCTTTTGTTGTTTATCGGCTGCGTTATATTTATAATAATAAGTTTTCTATTAATTAGCGGCTTTTTGAGATATTAGACTGGTTTAATCTATATCTTTGCAAAATAAATCGGACAAGGTATTTTAGCCTCGTCCGATTTTAATTTTCACTCTATAAACTTAATGAGCTGAACCACCATTTAGATGAGAAGTATAATCGACTTCTTCGCCGAGTTTCTCACGCTCCACAACAACTTGCTGATAATGGAAGCACTCATTCGCAATATCTTTATTGAGAATCAGTAGACACAACAAATTTGGTATTGCCATTAAGCCGTTCATTGTGTCGGAAAAGTTCCAAACAACATCAAGCGTCTGAGTCGCACCAATAAATGTGATGCAGCTGAAGAAGGCACGATACAGATAAATAACTTTGCGGTTGCTGACGAGATACTCAAGCGACTTTTCGCCATAATATTCCCAGCCTAAAATAGTTGAAAATGCGAAGAGCGCCAAGCTGATCGACACAATTAATTTAGCCCAGTCGCCAAAGACGGAACTGAACGCTAAAATTGTAAGCTGTGCACCGGATACGAGTTTGCCAGTCTCAAGGTCGACCGCGCCGAGCATACCGGACGAAGAAATAACCAAACCGGTAAGCATACAAATAATCATCGTGTCGAAGAAAGTTCCAGTCATATTGACATAGCCCTGCCTTGAGGCGTGGTCTGTACGTGCAGCGGCAGCGGCAATTGGAGCTGAACCTAAACCAGCCTCGTTGCTGAAAACACCACGCGCGACGCCCCAGCGCATTGCTGTCAGCATAGTTGCGACTATTGAACCGCCAACGCCTCCGGCAACTGCTTCAGTCGAAAATGCCATACTAATCATTGTCATTAAACCGGACGGCACGTGTTCAAAGTTCACAATGATAACAATCAGCGTAACAACCAGATAAAACGCCGCCATACTTGGAACAATTATACTTGAAACTTTGCCGATTGAATGAATACCGCGCATCAGAATTGCAAGTGCACAGCACATTATTACAACTCCGGTTATCCAAGTTGGAATCTCAAAACTTGTGCTGAGGGCGGCGGCAATTGAGTTTGCCTGAGTCATATTGCCGATTCCAAATGAAGAACAGACGGCGAAAAATGCAAATAAAGCCGCCATTACTCGACCAAATGTTCCACCAATACCGTTTTTCATTGCGTACATCGGACCGCCCGCCATCTCGCCGACGCTGTTGGTCTCACGATACTTAACTGCTAAAACGGACTCAGCATACTTTGTAGAAAGACCAAACGCAGCACTAATCCACATCCAGACGATTGCGCCAGGACCACCAAGTACCATTGCTGTTGCAACACCGACGATATTGCCCGTGCCAACTGTCGCGCTCAGTGCTGTCATAAGTGACTGAAATGGCGAGATGTCGCCTTCATGATGCGATTTTTTTCTGACAATCATTTTAACTGCATACAACAGATTTATCCAGGGAAGGAACTTTAATCTGATCGTCAGAAATATGCCGGTGCCGACTAAAAGTGCCAACATTATCGGTCCCCAGACAAAATCATTGACATCATTCAAAATTTGCGATAGATCCATAAAAAAACCACCTTAAATTAATTAGTAATTAGGACATCCTGGTTAATATGATATAAAGAAAATAACTCTCCGTGAGCATATTGCCGTCAGTCTCTAATTGGTTATCAGTAATTATCATAAATTTTATAATAAAATCGAATAATCGTCAAGTAGAGTAACAACATAAAAGTGAATAAAATATGAATGTATACAAAATATCATTGATAAAATTTCTCATTATTTCTTGACAAACAGTCCATAACGTAGTAATCTATACTTGTTTTAGGAGACAGTGCAGAGATTTGTTTGAGGAAACACGGACACTCCGACAAATTCAATTAATCTGCCTGCAAAAGTTTATGAAAGCTGAAATGTAATGAGCAATGAAATTAATTATATTGGAGGAATTTTCAATGAAGAAAAAAATCATTTCAGCAATGACGACCGTGTTAGTCGTTGGTGCGGCGTCAACAACATTTGCAGCGGCAAATCCGTTTAGTGATCTTGATCCAGATCATTGGGCATATCAGTCCGTAATGCAGCTTTACAATACGTACACTGCTGACGGCAAGCGCGTTATCGACGGTATGGGCGATGGCACTTTCCAGGGCAAACGTCCTATCACTCGTTACGAAGTTGCCCAAATGGTTGCGAAGGCTCTTGCAAGAACCGACATCAGCGGCACTGATAAAGCTGCTCTTGATCGTCTTGCTGCTGAGTTCAGCGAAGAGCTTCAAAGTCTCGGCGTTCGCGTTGCTGAACTTGAAAAATATGCTGACAAAGTTGTTTGGAATGGCAAGATTGAGTATACCTATACGAGTGAACGCACGGATCCAGATGACAGCGGTCACAAAAATAGAGAAAACAGCAACGGCTACGTATTCCGTTTTGAGCCGACAATGGAAGTCAACGATCATTGGAAACTTGGCGCACGTATTGACGCTGAAGGCGATATGAAAGACAATTCTTCATCTGATTTTACGCTCGTTCGCGGTTTTGCCGAAGGTGACTATGACAACTTTAATATTAGAATCGGTAAACAGGAGTTTTATACTAATGAGAGTGGTCTTATCTGGGATACTGAATATTCCGGTGCTCAAGTGACCTTTGGCAATAAAGCCACTTTCACGTTGATGGCTGGCCGCGTTGAAGATGACGCGATTGCGCCAGGCGATAGTGACACTGATCCGAGTAGTTTTCAGGGCGTAAATCTGCAGTATGATACAGAACGCGGACTTTATGGCGGTGCTGGCTGGTACCGCATTGATGATGATGATCTCAGAACGACAGCTTATTCAAGACACGGTCGTGAAGACTCAGCTAATATCTGGTCAGTAAATGCTGGTTACAAATTCAGTGATAAGGTTAATCTTTGGGGCGCATATGCCAACAATACTAAGGCTGATTATGAAGACTATGGTTGGCAGGCTGAATTTGATTATGGTAATTACGGCGATAATCCTGAGAAGGGCGATTGGAATGTATTTGCTGGTTATCGTCGCTATGGAAGCAACGTTTCCTTTGCCGCAACAACTGATGATGTTCTGACTGGAACGAAGGGCTGGTTTGTTGGAGCTTCTTATGCGCCAATGAAGAATATTGGTCTTATTGCACGTTACTTTAATGGTGATTACATCACCGGTGGCGGTGACGCAGAAAAACTCTTCGGTCGTGTTGAGTTCTTCTTCTAAAATGTAATTCTAAAAAACATTTAAATAGTGATATACATTGTAACGTAATTTTATCAAAAGGTGTCTAGCTTTTTATTTCTATGGAAGGCTGGGC
>JAFUTM010000112.1 GCA_017484235.1 Selenomonadaceae bacterium | reverse complement strand
ATTAGTTGAGCAGCATTATTTACCTTCTATCGTTATTTCAATTCAAGGCGCATTTGCTCGCGGTTCCTGCCGGAGTATAAGTGCTCTTCATATGAAAGATACACTCGATCACTTTAAAGATTTTTTTACTCAATATGGCGGCCATTCAGCGGCGGCTGGCTTCAGTATACGAACAAAAGATATTGAAACTTTTAGTAGAGAGTTCGACAGTTACGTTAAAGATACCCTCAACGAGACAGACTTCATACCTCAACAGAAAGTTGATGTTATGATTCACCCTTTAAAAATGACCGTTAAATTGGCAGATGAAATTGAACGACTTGAGCCTTTTGGAATAGGCAATCCTCACCCGATATTTGCCTGTCAAAATGTTAGATGTAAATATCCTAAGCTCATTGGAAAAGATAAATTACATTTGAGTTTTCAAATACAATCTGATGATAAAAATAAAAATGCTCAAATTAGAGCACTTGCCTGGAATATGGGCTTATTGGAATCGATCATTGAAAATGATATGATAGATGTTACTTTTTCGCCAGAGCGCAATGAATTTAATAACTCTGTCCAGGTGCAATGTATCATCAACTCAATAGATGTGTCGCAAAATACAGGACTCTTTCCTGATCGTGAGGTTATGGTTAATATCTATAAATTTTTACGTCAAAATCTCGATAAGACAAACTTTAAACCGTTCGATGTATTTAAGCTAAACAAGGATTTCAACCGTTCGACGCTTGCAAATTCCAATCCAGATTTTAATTCGATTTATACAATGCTCTGCGCGGTTAGTGTATTTGAAGAACTCGGCTTAATAAATTTTGATGTAGATGGCAAAAATGTTTGTATGCCTGAAATTACAAAAAAATTAGACCTCAGTCAGTCAAGACTTTGGCGGCTTAATAATACTCAGCAATAATTTATTCTGGACAAATTTTTGTCATTATGTTATTATATTCGCGACAGTTGATGGTCGGCTTCCTCTAATCGAGAGGAGGTGGTAACTATGACGATATTTGAAAAAATTATCGTCACTTGCGAAGTCCTTCAGACCGTAGTTGCCATCTGTGAACTTCTATTTAAATAGAAAAAAATAAGCCGCATTTGCAGTGCGGTTTTCACGGTAACTATAAAAACCTAAAAACCGAGGGAGCCGACGTGCTAGCATCAGCTGTCTCTAATATTAATTATATCATTACTTAATTTTTTGTCAATATAAAATCTTTTGTGGTGGTGCTAATGAACGATAAAGGCAAAAAACCTGTAACTATAAAATTATTACTTGATATGGTCAGAAGTTATCAACCGAAAGCTGATTTTGAAATGATTGAGCGGGCATATATCGTTGCTGACGAAGGACATCGCGGCCAGAAGCGCATTTCCGGTGAGCCGTATATAAATCACCCTCTTAATGTCGCCGAGATTTTGGCGGAGCTGCACCTTGATGATGAGACGATTACGGCCGCGATTTTGCACGACGTAGTGGAAGACACATTGTTTACGCTTGAAGAAGTAGAAGATATGTTCGGTTCGGAAATTGCTTATTTAATCGACGGCGTTACAAAGCTGAGCAGGATTCCGTTTATGTCTAAAGAAGAACAGCAGCTCGAAACTTATCGCAAGATGTTTTTGGCAATGGCGAAGGATATACGCGTCATTATGATTAAGCTGGCTGACCGTTTACACAATATGCGCACGTTAAAATTTATGCGTCCAGATAAACGCCAGCGCATTGCTCGTGAGACCTTAGAAGTCTATGCTCCGCTTGCTAACCGTCTCGGCATTTCCAGCATCAAATGGGAACTTGAAGATTTGAGTTTGCGTTATCTGGAGCCGGAGATATATTACGATTTAGTTGAAAATGTTAAACAGAAGCGTCGCGAACGTCAGAATTTTATTAGTGAAGCAGTTCGTCAGATTGAAGAAGAATTTGACGATTTAGATATTCACGCCTCAATCAGCGGCCGTGCAAAACATTTTTATAGTATCTACAAAAAGATGATTCGCGATCACAAAGACATTGGCGAAATTTACGACTTATCAGCTGTCAGAATTTTAGTCGATACTATAAAAGACTGCTACAACGTGCTTGGCGTCATTCACTCTAAGTGGAAGCCAATTCCTGGCCGCTTTAAAGATTATATTGCAATGCCTAAAACCAATGGATATCAGTCACTTCATACGACGGTTATGGCGCTCGGTTATCCACTTGAAATACAAATCCGCACCTTTTCAATGCACCGCATCAGTGAGTATGGCGTCGCAGCGCATTGGAAGTATAAAGAATCCGGTAAAAGTGTCAATGCTAATTCTCGTTTTGATGAAAAAATGGCCTGGCTTCATCATATGATTGATTTACAGGAAGAAATCAGCGATCCAAAAGAATATCTCGAAGCCTTAAAAGTTGATATATTTAGTGATGAAGTTTTTGCTTTCACTCCAAGCGGCGATATATTGTCATTGCCAAAAGGTTCTAATCCGATTGATTTTGCTTATAGAATCCACACTGAGGTTGGTCATCATTGTGTCGGTGCCAAAGTCAACGGCAAGATTGTGCCGCTTGAATATAAGCTGCAGAATGGTGACTTTGTTGAAATCATTACCAATAAATCTAACAACGGTCCAAGTCGCGATTGGCTGAATATTGTTGCCTCTTCGGATACGCGCAGTAAAATCCGTTCCTGGTTTAAAAAGGAAAATCGTGAGGAAAACATCAACAACGGGCGCGAAATGGTCGAACACGAAATTAAAAAATTCGGCTACTCGACTAAAGAATTGCTCAAAGATCATCGCCTCACTGAAGTTGCCAAACGCCTCAGCATTGCCAATGAAGAGGACTTGCTAGCTATGCTCGGTTATGGCGGCATATCACCTCAAAGTATAATTACAAAATTAGTTGAGATTCACAACAAGGACCTCCAGGCTCAGACCTCACCGGAAGTGTCAGCCCTATTATCTGAGATTAAGCAACCTAGAAGTGGCAATCAGCGAAAGACCAGTCACGGTGTACTCGTTGAAGGTGAAAGCGGCTTCTTTGTCCGACTTGCCAAATGCTGCAATCCTATTCCAGGCGATCCGATTGCCGGATACATTACACGCGGACGCGGTGTGTCCGTTCATCGTGTGGACTGTCCAAATATTTTGTCCGGCACGGATATTGAGAGAATGATTGAAGTTAGCTGGGACGTCAGTCTTGAACGTGAGTATACCGTCGAAATTGAGATTATCTGTAACGATAAAAATGGTGTGCTCGCTCAACTTCTGGCAATGCCGGCAGAGATGAAATTAAATATACATTCTGTGCACGCTGCACCTAACAAGAGCAATAAGACTTCGACAATTGATCTGACTATTTACGTTAATAATGCGGACCAGGTGTCCAAGCTTATGACGCAGATGCGCAGGATTCCAGATGTATACAGCGTTTCACGTCCGATAGAAAAAATTATTTCTGACAATTAAATATTAATATAAGTGGAGTTGTTATTATGCGTAAAAAATCTGGTAAATCTACAAATAAAACATTTACCATTGCCGATTTAAAAAGTCGGCTGCAAGCTAAAGATTATAAAATGACTGAACAACGGCGTGAGATTCTGCAAATTTTTTTGGATCAGCCGGCCGAACATCATTTGAGTGCGGAAGATGTACACGCCAT
>JAFUTM010000111.1 GCA_017484235.1 Selenomonadaceae bacterium | reverse complement strand
GTACTTTGTATGCGGTATTTGTGATTGAGAATTTTTAGTTTGGACAGCTTCTTCTTCGATAGGAGCAAGGTCTGTTGATTCTTTGTTTAACGCTTCTGATGTTTCATTATAGTCAACGACATTGACACCGAGTTTTTGACAGATGCCGCAGCCAGTACATTGAGTGCGCCGACAATCTTTAGTGAGTTGTCCGGTCATTGCCTTATTCCATTCATCAATCAAAAAGTTTTTACGTACGCCTGGTGAGGTATGTTCCCAAGCCAGCGGCTCATAAAATTCGCGAGTCCTCTCATTGTAATACGCAGCATCTACGCCGCAGCTTTTAAAAGCGTCCAGCCAAATATCAAACTTAAATAAGTCAGACCAGCCGTCAAACTTTGCACCATTTCGCCACGCCGTATAGATTACTTTAGATAAGCGGCGGTCTCCACGTGCAATCACGCCCTCCAAAATGGATAACTTTGCATCGTGATAATTAAATACAATGGACCTGTCAAGTATATGAGATTTAAGGAGCTGCTGCCGGCGTTCAAATTCTTCAATTGGAATTTGTCCGAACCATTGAAACGGTGTAAACGGTTTTGGCACAAAACAACTGACGCTGACAGTAACTTTAACGCCACGCCGTCCCGTTATTTTAGTATATAAATCAACAACCTTTTTGGCAAGTTCTGCAATGCCAATAACATCTTCGTCCGTCTCCGTCGGCAAGCCCATCATAAAATAGAGTTTGACGGCTTTCCAGCCCTTTTTGAAGGCAGCAGCACAGGCGGTGAGCAGATCATCTTCCGTGACGCCCTTATTTATTACGTCGCGGAGACGCTGAGTTCCGGCTTCCGGCGCAAAAGTTAAACCACTTTTTCTAACTTGCTGCAATTTATGTGCCAATTCGATAGAGAAACTGTCAATCCTAAGCGACGGTAAGGAAAAACTGACCTTTTCATTTTTAAACTCATCAATCAGATCGTCAACAAGATGATTGAGACACGAATAATCGGCAGACGACAACGAAGTTAGAGAAATTTCATCATAACCAGTTGAATCAATCAGATTTCGCGCCATATTTTTTAAATTGTCAGGTGTTCGCTCACGAGCCGGACGATAACAAATACCGGCTTGACAAAAGCGGCATCCGCGACTGCAGCCTCTAAACAGTTCCAGCATAATACGATTATGAACGATATTAAGATATGGCACAATCGGCTTATCGACTGACGGCACAAGATTCATATCACGAACGACGCGCTTATATATAACAGGCTTTGCCGATTCATTTAGCGGCTTAATTCCAATAAAGTCTTTGTCGTTATAAATCGGCTGATAAAAACTCGGAACATAAATACCGTCAATATTTAAAAGTTTCTCTAAAAATCTACGCCGACCGCCCAATCGTCCATTGTTTTTCCACTCAATAAAAGTGTCAACCACTTCCGGCAGAACAACTTCGCCTTCACCGACAACAAAAAAATCAAAGAAGTCCGCTACCGGCTCAACGTTATACACGCAAGGACCGCCGCCAACTATAAACGGTTCATCGTCATTTCTGTCAGAAGCATAGATATTTATATCGGCAAGATCAAGCATATTGAGCACGTTAGTAAAAATCATTTCATACTGCAGAGAAAATCCTAAAAAGTCGCAGTCCTTAACCGCAGTTTTAGTTTCCAAGGTAAACAATGGAATATTTAACTGGCGCATCTCTGCTTCCATATCAGTCCACGGCGCATAAACACGTTCAGCCGCGACATTGCTGCGTTTATTTAAAATATTATATAAAATCGCGAGACCTAAATTTGACATTCCGACTTCGTAAACGTCAGGCAGCGCCAATGCAAATCTACAATCTACATCATTTGATTTAATAATTGCGTTCCACTCACCGCCGGTATATCGTGCCGGCTTTAAAATTCTTTGCAAAACTTCATTTGGAATTGTTACTGTCACATCTCCATCTCCTGTTATTAATTGTTGTTTATGCAATTTTTATATTTAACTTAGATTACATTGGAGGACCGCCAGGTATACGGCGCTGGCCGCCGCCAGAGGAAGATGTTTTTTTCTGCTCAACTTGGTAACTAACTGATACCTGGTCATCTGCGTTAAGAGTATCGCTAATAGGAGTAATCTCAACAAATTCATCACCGTAAAGGCCGACCGTTACATAAATTTTGGTCGCAATGTCGCTTCCTTTCTGACCTTGAGGCGGCTTAGTAATTTTTTCAACGTAAGAACCATTACTATCTGTCTTTAATGCAGCAATTGGCACACAGAGAGCATTTTTAACTTCGCCGACGATAATTTCAAGTCGCGCGGTCATTGCTGGCAGCAAAAGATTATTTGGATCAGGCGCCTCAAGTGTTACGTAGTAATAAATAACCGCATTTGAAGAAGAAGAGGAGCTGCTAGATGAGGAGGACTTATCTAAATCCCAACTGTTAGAAGTGTCCGTCTGTGAAATTTTAGTGACACGGGCGGCAAACTTTTCATTTGGGTGGGCATCAACAGTAAAAGTCGCATTCTCACCGATTCTAATGCTGCCAATATCAGTTTCGTCAACTTTAGCTTTGACGAGCTTCTCACTCAAATCAGCTATGCGCATAATGACGGTTGGATTATCCGAACCTTGCGTTGCCATTGAACCGGCAGTTTTAGGCTCACCAACGACAATGCCGTCCATCGGCGCAGTTATAACGGTTTCCGCAACATCGGATTCTGCCTCTTCAAGCAATGACTTTGCTGTGTCATACTCATATTCAGCGTCTTCAAGCTCTTCTTTAGATTTAGCACCAATCTCATACAGGCGGCGCATACGAGTGAGTTTTTGTTCAGCATTAGTTAGACGGAATTTAGCCTGGTCACGTTTAGCCTCAAAGTCTTTGCCGTCGAGTATGGCCACCGTCTGACCAGCAGTTACAACATCATTTTCCGAAACGAGTATTTCTTTAATACGCGCGGTAATTTTGCTGCTGACTTCAACGCTGTCACGCGGCTGCACCGTTCCAGTCGCCGATACCGTCTTAATTAAATCCATACGTACAACGGAGGCTGTATCGTAAGTTTTAACTTCTTCCGCTTCTTTTTGTTCTGTATAATAATTATATCCGACAGCAGCTCCAATAATTATTATAGCCAGCGCAATCAATTTAAACTTCATTGTCGTAACTCTCCTCACTGGGAATATATAAAATATTTTATCACAGTTTATCATATAAATAATACTTTTTGCAAGTAGGATTTTATTGTCAACCAAATTATGTTATAATATGTAAACAATTATAAATATTGATAAATAAATACGAAGGTGATGTAATTATTATGATGTACAGTCTAAAGATGCGTGCCAGCCAATTTAAAAACGGCAGCAATCAGCATATATCTGGAGCGGAGAGAATTATTAATGAAGACGAGATAAACCTAAATGTGGAGGCCTTTATCAGTCGAGCAATGAATCATTCTAAAGGCCAGCCGGATTTTATAAATTTAAAAATTGAAGCCGTTACTCAAGAGGAGATACAATATATTGATGCCCTGCCGGTTAAGACGGTTGAAGTGCCGGACGCTGAGACTGGCCAAAAAATTATTCTAAAATATCTGAAGCAGATTGGAATAACTAATGGTGCCGAGATTATGAAAATGTTTAGCCAAACGTATAATATGCGCGGCGCAATGTTATTGGACGTTGATACTCT
>JAFUTM010000110.1 GCA_017484235.1 Selenomonadaceae bacterium | reverse complement strand
GGACTGGACTCGAACCAGTGACTCCCTGATTAACAGTCAGGTGCTCTACCGACTGAGCTACCGAGGAATGTCATCGCTGACTTAATTATGATAGCAGATTATTAGGCATTTGTCAAACATTTTTTTACAAATTGAGGAAAATTTTTTATAACGACGTGAACAGCATACTATACCTGCTCGTAAATACGCTCAATAGAAAGCGTCTTATTGGTTTTATCATCACCCGCAACGATGATACCACAGTAAATGCAGTCGCCCGCAGCCACTTCAAACTTGTTGGGCATCGCAGTCAAAAACTTTTCAACGATAAGGTCAGGCACAACACCTAAAATAGAGTCACGCGCACCAACCATACCCAAATCACTGATGTAAGCCGTTCCTTTGGGCAAAAGCCTTGCGTCGGCCGTCTGAACGTGAGTATGAGTACCGAAAACAGCATTGACACGACCGTCTAAAAAGAAAGCCAGTGCCATCTTCTCACTCGTCGCCTCAGCGTGAAAATCCACAACAATGATATCACAGCTCTTATTAATATCGTGAATAATTTCAGCCGCCTTAGCAAAAGGACAATCCAGCATCGTCGGCATAAATACTCTGCCGGAAAGGTTAATCACGCCGATATTTTTAGCACGATAAGGGTAAATACAAAATCCTTTGCCCGGCGTACCTTCAGGATAATTCGCCGGACGCAGCAAGAATGGCTCGCGGTCAATAATATTAAATACGTCTTTGTTATCCCAAATGTGGTTGCCGCTGGTTATAATGTCAGCACCACCAGCCAAAAGTTCATTAAACGTGCTGCAGCTTATGCCTCTGCCGTGAGCGGAGTTTTCACCGTTGACAATCACAACATCAATATTATTTTCGGACTTAATCTTAGGCGTAAGATTATTAAACGCCCTGCGGCCACTTCGACCAACTACATCACCGACAATAAGTATACGCAAATATTCCACCTCATTCAAAAAATAAAAATTGCGGCTGATATCACAAGCAAGTGGTATTTCGCCGCATTAGATAAACTCTCACGTTAATTATTATAAACAACGACCCTTTCGTGTTCACGAATGCCGACAAGACGATTATCAATGCGAATCTGCCGTATATTACTGAGCATATGCTCCAGATAACCTTCCTGCGCCATAACATAATCATCATCTTCAATATCGTCGTTAAATTCCTCAATGAGACGCTCGCCAAAGTAATTTATCGCCAGCTCATTCAAAAGTGACAATTCACCACAAGTCAGCGTCTCCATATCGCGCCGCATATTTAAAAAGCTGGTGCCGTAAATGCCTTCGACGTTGAGTTCAATAGTAGCATTGCCCAAGTTTTCAAGCCTGTGGTAGACTTCAACGCTTTCAGCAATATACTTTAAAAAGTTATCAAATTCGTCTTGTGATAGACTGCCCTTTAATGCAAAGGAAAGTTCAAGCATACCGTCCTTTGGATCATAAGATACAGCCTGCACAGACGGATAAACGACCAAAATTGCCGCCAACAACCGACTGGCATCAAGATTCGGCTTTTTATTCTTATTTAAAAAGTCAAACAACTTGCCCAAACCTCCTTTGACTAATTAGGAATGACGAATGAGGAATTAGGAATTTTTTTAGTATCAATTATCAATTCCTAATTCCTAATTTATAATTCCTCATTAGTTTATCTGGCATAATCGATAACACGAGTTTCACGGATTAAAGTAGTTTTAATCTGTCCAGGATAATCTAAATCTTTTTCGATGCGTTTAACGATGTCGTGAGCCAAAGAAACAGCCTCCAAATCATCAATTCGGTCTGGCTTAACCATTACGCGGATTTCACGACCAGCCTGTATAGCAAAACAACGCTCAACACCTTCAAAAGATTCAGCAATGTCTTCAAGCATCTTGAGACGTTTAAGGTACATCTCAAGACTCTCACGTCTAGCACCAGGCCGCGCAGCAGACACAGCATCTGCAGCCGAGACCAGCACTGCCTCAACGGTATTGGCCTCTATGTCACCGTGATGAGAGGCAATAATATTAATAATATTTTTATTTTCGCGATAACGCTTTGCAAGATCAGCACCAATAGTTACGTGAGGACCTTCAACTTCGTGGTCTACCGCTTTACCAATGTCGTGCAGCAAACCGCCGCGCTTTGCAAGGTTTACATCGACGCCAAGCTCACTTGCTAAAATGCCGGCAAGCTGCGCCACTTCAATTGAGTGATCCAAAACATTTTGACCATAACTTGTACGATATTTTAAACGTCCGAGTAATTTTATAAGTTCGGAATGTATTCCGTGTACTCCAACTACAAATGTTGCCTGCTCACCAGCTTCTTTAATTCGATTCTCAACGTCGCGAGTTGCCTTTTCAACCATTTCTTCGATACGGGCAGGGTGTATGCGTCCGTCGGAAATAAGTTTTTCAAGTGCGACTCTAGCGATTTCACGTCTCACCGGATCAAAGCCGGAAAGAATAACCGCCTCAGGAGTATCATCAATAATTAGGTCAATGCCGGTCAATGTTTCCAATGTACGAATATTGCGACCTTCTCGACCGATGATTCTGCCTTTCATATCGTCGCTTGGCAAGGCTACAACTGAGACCGTAGTCTCCGCAACGTGATCCGCTGCACAGCGTTGAATAGCCAGACTCAAAATATCGCGAGCACGTTTGTCGGCTTCGTCTTTAATCTGAGCCTCACATTCTTTGATTTTAATTGCTTTTTCGTGCTTCAAGCCCTCTTCCACTTCAGTCATCAAAATGGTACGGGCTTCATCACGCGATAGAGCTGCTATGCGCTCCATTTCTGCATTTTCTTTTTCCTGCATCGAATCCAGTTTGATTTGTGATTCGTTCAATGCAGCTTCCTTTTTAGATAAGAGTTGTTCTTTCTTTTCAATGGATTCCAGTTTTTTATCCAGATTTTCTTCTTTTTGTACAATGCGTTGTTCCTGACGCGAAATTTCGTTTCGACGTTCTTTAGTGTCGTTATCCAGTTCTTGACGAAGTTTATGTATTTCTTCTTTCGCCTCAATGAGTGTTTCTTTCTTCTCAGCCAGAGTTTTTTCACGAGCTTCGGCAATTATAAGATTTGCTTTTTCTTCTGCAGAGCCAATCAGCTTTTCACCATATTGTTTCCTGTACATATAGCCGCCGGCGACTCCAGCAAGAATTGCAACAATTACTGCTATGATAGTTACAACGATGTTACTCACCCCCAATTTTTTGATATTATCGTACCTTTTAATTTTATAGATTGTTTTTGAATCTGTCAATAGCGTTATTTCATTTTTAAATAATAATATTTATTAAAAATTTCAAGTTGCGTCGATTGCTCCGACATTTGAGAGGTTATCAAAAATTTTTGCAATAAAACATATTAAGTGATAAAATAGTACGCAAATATAAAAATGATGATTTACCACAACAGGAGTGATACTATTGAAGATATTAAAAATATTAACTGCAGTGATGACGTTGATGTTATTTATGATAAGCGGCTGCGGCGGTGGAGGCAAAGGCACAAACGGCAAATTTAGGATCGTCACGTCATTTTATCCGATGTACCTGCACGCAATTAACGTGACGGACGGCATTGACGGCGTTGAGGTTGTAAATCTGACTGCTCCGCAGACCGGCTGCCTCCACGATTACCAGCTTACTACTGAAGATATGAAGACGCTCAGCAGTGCCGATGTTTTGGTCGTCAACGGTTTAGGTATGGAATCATTTCTGGATAAAGCCGCTGAAATTTCCGATTTAAAGATTATCGACTTGTCGAAGAATGAGGACATACGGCCGATTGTAGTCAACGGCGAGGCGAATCCTCACGTTTGGCTTAGTTCTTCGTATGCTGAGCGTCAAGTCATTGAACTGTGCAATCAGCTCAGCCAGATTGACCCAGACCATTCGGTTGACTATAAGAAAAACGCGCTCAAATATGTGACACGACTTGAAACCCTAAGCGAGGAAATGCACAATCGCCTGGATGCACTGTATGGCAAAGAAATAGTAACCTTCCACGAGGCGTTCCCTTATTTTGCAGACGAGTTTGGGCTGATAATTGCGGCTGTCGTTGAGCGAGAACCTGGCACAGAGCCGTCACCTAAAGAGTTGGCTGAAATCATAGATAAAATCAAAACTCTTCCAGTCAAAGTCATATTTACTGAGCCGCAGTATTCACCTGCCGCCGCGCAGACGATTGCCAACGAAACCGGCGCAAAGATTTATACACTTGATCCAATCGTAACCGGCGAGGCAACATCAGCTGCCCTTGACGATTATCTCAATAAGATGCGTCAAAATATGATGACAGTAGAGTCTGCATTTAAGCAATAAAAAGTTTTCAATTATCTTGACGAATTTTAGATTAAATGTTATTCTAATAATAAGATATATTTATGGTTGAAACAAATATTATCAAACATTATGAGGAGGTTTTTAAATGATTGACATTACAGATCGCGTGAAAAACAAGGAGTTGCAGTCCAAGATTGTGAGTGCAGAGGAAGTTGCAGCTTGGATTAAACCTAATATGACAATTGCGTGCAGCGGCTTTACCGCTTCAGCATACGGTAAGGCAGTGCCGCTTGCATTGGCTGAACGCATGAAGAAGGAACCATTCACTGTCAATATCTGGACAGGTGCTTCAACCGGACCAGAACTTGACGATGCGCTGGCTCTTGTTCACGGTATCAAACAACGTCTGCCTTATCAGACGGACGCAGCACTTCGCAAAGACATTAACGACGG
>JAFUTM010000109.1 GCA_017484235.1 Selenomonadaceae bacterium | reverse complement strand
GGTAATGTTTGAATTAAGCTGTAATTCACTGATTATGTCAATTCCAGTCAGTTTTGCGCCATTAGCCTCAACGTAGCAATAAAGATAATCTTCATCATCAGCATTAAATTTAAATTCGCCATAAGTATAAGTCTGTGAAGCGCGGCCAAAGAAATTTTGACCCGCATTTCCCTCAAGATCATAGCCGGCTTTATGCTGCTCATTAAACGAAGTGAGCATCAATGCAGAAACCGTTGCAAGCTGATCTATAAAGTATTTACATTCATCAATTGCATCAAAATTGCCCTTCATTGATCCATTTGTCGGCTGGAATACAATATTTGTTTCACTTACTATAACGCTGTATTCCGTTACGCCATACCTTACACCGTCAAGACCGCCTTTGCCGCCGCTTGAGAAACCATTACTTAAACTGAGTGTCAGTCTTGAGGCGCCGCTCACCAGCGAAAGGTTGCTGCTCGTGATGTTGTATTGACCATCCGCATTTTCACGAACGTCTACATTTATATACTTTGATAATTCATCTACCAATAAATCACGCTGATCTCGTAAATCATTTGCAGTTGCGCCGGTAACTTCCTGTTCGAGAATATGTGTATTTAAAAGTACAATTTTTGAGGTAATGTCATTAATATCATTAACTCTCATTCCAATTTCGTCTAATTCGTGCTCCATTTGCACTTGCATTTCATCTGCTGCAGTTCGGATCATATTAACCATAAGTTCGGCTTGTGAAATGACATTTCGGCGAGCATAGTCGTCACTGGAATTAGCGGAAAGCGTCTGCCACGTCTCCCAAAATCTATGCATTGCATTTTGAATACCATCTTGATTACTGTCATCAAAGATAGTTTCCAACTTTTCATAATTCTGCTGCATTACGCCATAATATTCCTGCGTCGCTGTTTCAGCCCAAAACTGCCTATCAGCGTAGATACTTCTTGCACGTGTAATTGACATTGAATCAACGCCCGTGCCCACTATAATATCACCATAAAGTGAGCCACGTGTCTCACCTCTGGTTGCCGCTAGATTTACATTCTGACGTGAATAGCCTTCCGTGCTGGCATTAGTTATATTATGTCCTACCGTATCAAGCGACAACTGGTTCGCCAGAATACCTCTTACCATTGTATTTAAACCGGTAAAAGTAGACCTCATATATATCACTTCCTTTTGATTAAATCGTTAATTGTTCTTTACACATTCTTGTCAAACATTCGACGTCCGATTGGACTGCCGGCTGAAGCACCTGGCGGACCATATGTATTACTTGCTACAGTTCTTGACATCATATTTAAATTGTAATCAATAAATGTTTTACTTTTAACCAGTAACGCCGCAGCATTTGTAATTTGATGCTGAAGCCGTTTTTGTAAATCATTGATTTTTATTAATAAATTATTCGCAACATTACGTTCGATACTTTCCGGCTGCGTTTCGATAAATTCTTTTATATTAGGAACGTCATTTGTTTTTAAAAAATTTTGTACTTTTACATCATTTTTGGATAATTCCATCATCATTGGCTCAATTGCCTGAACTGAAGAACTGACACCTGCACCTGAGGTATTTTCTTTAAGTGCAGTATTCAATTTTTCAAAGAGTTCAATCAATCGGCTGCAGAGGATCATTTGTTCTCGCAGCATTTTTATAACTTTATCCATAGGTCACCTCTGCATTATTTATTTTTTCAATATTACTTAAGCCTTGAAATCAAACTTTTTTCTATGAGTAACAACATCATTACCTTTGCTGCCATATGCCGGCTCAACCGTTGCTCCGCCAATTTTGTTTAAATGAATCCTCACCGCGTCCAGTGCACCTCTGGCAAGTATCTGATTGTTATCTCTAATTTTTATCGTTTGTTCAACTTTTTTGCTTAGATTTTTGTGCAGAAGTTTTAAGCGGTCTTCAATTGCTTTAGTCGGTGCCATATTAAAAAGTTCTTCCATCTTCGTATTGTCTTGAATAGCCGGATTAGATTTAGCTAAATTCGTCAATACTTCTCCACGCTGCCGTTCTAACTTTTGAATTTTTGCAGTCAGCAATTGTTCTTCATCTAAAATTTTGGAAAGACCTTCCATATCAATTGAAACCAACGCATTATGTTTTCGTTCACCTATTTTTATCGCATTGTCATATGATACGCTGATTTTGCCCAAAATATCAATTAAATTTTGCCACATCGAAGTTTCCATATTTCACCTCAAAAGCGCAAAATACTTGCTGCAATATTTTCCGATCCTACATTATAACTGCCGTCTGCAATTTTTTGACTGTATTCTTCCACTTTATTTTGGCGAACATCACTTTCCGAATGGATTTTATTGATCACTTCTTTAAAACTAATTGCTTCTTTAGAAAGCGTCATTTCATCCTGAAAACTTTTTGCTTTTTGCGTTCGACTCACGTTGCCGGATTGCTTAGTCGCAGCTATCGCATTAGTAGTATAAAGATTTGCAAAAGAATTAATATTATTAATTATCATTTTTGTCACCACCTAATTCATTTATTGCCGCTTTCCGTGCTGCATACATAACAGTAGTCCTTTCTGTCTTATTATATTTATCG
>JAFUTM010000108.1 GCA_017484235.1 Selenomonadaceae bacterium | reverse complement strand
TATCTTCATTCGGCGTGTAATCGGTAATTACATCATTACTATACCAATAAGAAAAGACATCAGAACCTTTACCGCCGGTCAGTGTGTTATTACCAGATATACCGTCATTAAGTGTATCATTCCCTTTTCCACCAATTATATAATTTGAGTTTTCGTTGCCCCAAATATAAATGTCAGAAGTAAGAGGCGAAGCATTGATAGTTGCAACTGTGGAAGAATAATCATCATCAAACAGATAGGTACTATCATAATTTGAAGTTACTGTTACTGCCGTTTTCGAGCTGTTATAAATGAGACCATCTCCGCCTGACTGTGTATCGTTTCCGCCACTGGATTGAGTATCGTTGACATAGCCACTATATATTATATCGCCATAACTATCAATTATATTAATCTTTTTATCAACTGCATCTGTCAAAATTATATTGGTGCTACCAATACCAATCATAACATCGTCTGAGCCATTGTTAATAGCAAAATTGACATATTCAGTATTATCTATTATTTTAATTGTATCCGTCTCATCATATCCGTAAATCGTATCATCACCATATCCGCTTGCATATTGATAAACGATATGATCTCCACTGCTTACGATAGAATCATTACCTTTATCAGCATTTATAGTTGCATAATCAGTTTCATTAACAATAAGATCATCACCAGCTCCACTACTGATGCTTCCATATTGTCCACTTGAAGAAAGTCCTATACTATCTTGACCACTACCGGTAGTAACAAATGTATTTGCCCCTTCAATGGATATCAGATTGTCGCCGTTACCAGCATTAATTGTGATATTTTTGCCGCCTGAGGTTATAATATCTTTACTGTCACCACTTATTATTGTAACATAATTACCGGTATTTAGAATAGTATTTCTATCACTTCCAGTATAAATTTTTGTTTTATCTCCACCATTCATGATTAAATTGTGTCCATTACCACTATTTATTACGGCATTGTTGGCGGAATCTTGATTTACAACAGTATCGTCGCCTTCTCCGCCATTAATTGTAACATAAGTAGAATAATTATAAATACTATCATTACCTGCTCCTGCATAGATTAATGTTTTATAAGCGTTGTCGTCATCTCCATAAATATAATAATAAAGAGCATTTAAAATAACATCATCACCATTACCGCCATCAATAGTGGCATATGTTCCATCATTGGAAATATAATCATTACCAGAATAAGTATTAATGTTTACTCTTGAACCATAATTTGTAATATTGTCATCTTCATAGGTACCGGAAATAACGGTATCATTAGAATAATAATTAGTAATTTCACTCATAAAACGTCACCGTCCAATCATAAATAATAAAAATAATATACAGCCTACGCCTTCCATATCCGTTTAAAGAACAGGAAGGCGCAGTTCTTTTCTAATTTAAATAAAATTATGACTTCAATGTTATTTAATTTAAAAGTATTGTTCGATTAAATTATATTTTTATTATAACATAGATGATCATATATCACCACACATTTTATTGTTTATAGCTTTTGATTACTTAGATTAAGATTGCGCGTTTTTAGATTCTGTTACATTGTCATTGAGGATAAACAACCCATTGACTTCAATATTTTCAACTGCACGACGAGGTCTTGGATTAGGCCGTTTTCTTTTACGCCACTCCGTACGCCAATCTGTACGCCAGTCAGGTGGATATGATATTTTGTCATCTGGTCGATAAGGTTTGCGTGGTGGTCGTGGTCGCGGCATCGGTGTATTATTATAATCTATTTCAGGCTGTTCAAAATTGGCTGCAATGACGGATTTAATGTCCGCAGGCACTTCAACTGTCTCAGCAGATGCACTTGTACCATCGAAATTCACTGCACCAAAAACTAAGGCTGGCAGCACAAATTTTAAAATGCTTTTTTTCATAATTTACACCTCACTTTTTATTGATATTTATTGACCTTATGCTATTAAGATTGCACAGTATCAGATTTGGCCACGTTATCGTTAATCGTAGGCATCGTATTAACTCCAACATTTTCTACTGAACGATGTCTTGGTGGCGGTGGATAAGGTGGTCTCGGTCCAGGTCTACGATGGTCGTCATATCCTGGTGGATAGGGACGAGGATGCGGAGGTGGTGGAGGATATGGTGGTCTTGGATGCGGTGGTCGTGGGTATGGTCGTGGTGGCGGCGGTCCTGGTCTATGCCATCTTGGTACATCATAATTTTTTGTTTCAGGCTGTTCAAAATTAGTTGAAATGACGGATTTAATATCCGTAGGCACTTCAACTGTCTCAGCAGATGCACTTGTACCGCCGAAATTCACTACACCAAAAACTAAGGCTGGCAGCACAAATTTTAAAATGCTTTTTTTCATAATTTACACCTCACTTTTTATTGATATTTATTGACCTTATGCTATTAAGATTGCATAGTATCAGATTTGGCCACGTTATCGTTAATCGTAGGCATCGTATTAACTCCAACATTTTCCACTGAACGATGTCTTGGTGGCGGTGGAGGTGGTGGATAATGTCTGTGAGGCGGTGGTGGTGGATAATGTCTATGTCTTCCGTCACGCCAGCCTGATGGACCAGGCGGAGGTGGTGGTGGCGGCTGTCCATATCCATCATTATTACCGTCGCGTCTTCTTCTGCCAAAAATTTTACGCATTTCGTGTGACCAGAAGTCCACTTCTTGTATCTCAACGGCTGAAGTTTGTGTAGTTTCTACGGCTTGTTGGCTTATCGTTTCAGCAGAGGCACTTGCGCCGTCGAAATTCAATACGCCAAAAACTAAAGCCGGCAGCACGAACTTCAAAACTTGTTTCTTCATAATTTACACCTCACTTTTTATTGAGATTGTTCTGTAGAATTGTCTTCTTCCTCTTCAATAGGAGTACGTGGACGAACGAGCTTTCTGTCTACACCAAGTTCATCGGCAACATCTATCCAGCGTTGATTAATTTTCTTCATATCCAAAACTTCTTGTACGTTTTTATTAGCCGCTTTTGCTAAACGTCCAGCAATACGAATATCTCTTGGGTGATAATGGTTGTCTAAAAGTTTACGCACAGTTTTTTTGTCAACATTGCTACGATTGGCAATATCTTCAATCATTAAATCGCGTACAACTTCGTCATATTTTTCTTCAGTGATTCCAAGTGCCTGCATTACATCAAACCAATCTGACTTCATTGCAAATACTTGACGGAAAGACTTGCCACTGACCTTTGCAAATATTGCCGCATAATAAATGTCATCAAGGCTGCGATTCTCACTGAGTGCAGTTCGTACCTCACTTTCGTTTACATCGTAGATTTCAGCAATTTCTTTTGCCAGCTTGTCAATGTTAATGCGCGGCGGCTGTTGCTCATTGGCAGTGGCTTCTGTTTGATTAGTTGCATTCTTTGCAGCTTGCACCGTCTGAATGTCATTAACACCGATAAATGCGATGCTGCCCGCAATCACCGCTGCCAACAACTTCTTTTTCAATAATTTCATAAAGAATCCCCCTTACGTTTAATTAAACATTGATTAAATCGGCTATTAATATATTATTTTTTAATAGTTTTCCTGATTTTAGAATAAAATTCTATAGGCTTCATCAATACATTTCTTGATTTTTGATGATTGATGTTCAAGACTTTTTAATTCATATTGCAAACCATTTTGCATAACATGAAACATCGACAATGAGTTACTATAATCATAAATTATACCTTTTCTACCCTTCGGAGAATTTGCGTAAACTTTAAAATGAAATATTCCAGGTGTAGTCAATCTTTCGTTTAAAGTTTTTGGCATAGTAGTGCTTAATTCTGGAGTCGAAAAATAAATGTGGAAATACATCACAAAATCGACTTCAAAACGAGAATTTTTAAAAGGATCACAAAGTTGTCCAATTCTTTCTTCGCTAAGACCATCTTTAATTCCAATGTATGCTGCTTCTTGATTGTTAAACATGTCTCTTGCAACGCCACTTACTCCTTCACGTTGATAATGTATAGACGTTGATAGAGGAAAATATTTAGTCTTATCATTAAGAATTTTGTCAACTGTATTACGAATTATTGGATGTATGTCTTCAGGTTTTTCAAATGCATCTATAAATTTAACATTACCATTATCATTATGTATTTCATCAACAGCAACAATTATATGAATCATATTCGATATATCAAACTTATTCGACTCAGCCGCAAATACAGAGCTGGCAAAGTTGATAATCAACGCCGCTGCAATCGCAAAAACATAAAGCAATTTTTTTAACATATACATCACTCCTATTATTTATTTTTAGATATTTTATTAACTTTTTTCTGCATACGTTTTTGACCTTTTTGAGCTTTTTCAAGGTCAGATTTTAAAATTAAACCATATTCAAGTGCCTTATTATAATCAGAAAGGGCATTATTATAGTCTTTCATCTTCTCATATACTTGTGCACGTCCATAGTAAGCACCACCAATTGTCCCGGAATAAACATTAGCTTTAATATATAATTCAATGGCATTTGTATAATCAGCTATTGCCGCATCGTAGTTTTTTATATGAAAATATGTTTCTCCTCGCATTTCGTAAATTTTAGCATCATCATTTTTAAGTTCAAGCATTTTATTGCAATCATTTATTACTTCTTTATATTTAGATAAAATCCAAGATACATTTGCACGCTTGCGATAGTATTGCCAGTTATTAGGATTAAGTTCAATCGCTTTTGAATAATCATTATATGCTCGTTTAAAAGTTTCTCTTAAGATCATTCGTGCTCTCAAATTATCTTCATTTTTGTCGGAATTAATTATTACAACTCTTGCGTTTGCCAGCATATCATAAGCCATTCCTCTACCGTAATAGGCTTCAGAATAATCTGGTTTTAAAGCGATTGCTTTCTCAAAATCATCAATCGTTTCATTTGAATTACGTATAAGGATTGTATATTTTAATTCGTTAATTAATCCACTTTTAGCTGTATAAACCATTCCACGTGCGCAATACGCTTCAGCAAAATTTGGATTCAAAGCGATCGCTTTTGTGAAATCTTCATATGCGTTCTTTTGTAAAGTTTGTAAAGTTGAAATATCACTTTCACTTTTTGTAGATAAATAATCATTTGCAGGGTTATTTGCTTCATAAAAATTCATATATGCTATACCGCGCTTATAATAAAGTTCAGCATCATTTGGGTTAATATTAATTTGTTCTGTGTAAGAATCAATTTGTTTTTGATAATCTTCGTTAGTTTCAGCATAAGCGACTGACTTAGTCTGCGGCAAATCAACAATATCATCGACCACAGACATTACTGGCATAAAAGTTAAACTACCAGTCATTACTGTCATTGCAATTAATTTACTCAACATTTTCTTTTTAAACATCACATTCACCTCATTAAAAAATATAATTACAATTTTTACAGATAATTCTTACTTTTATTATAACTCATTTTTTGAGTAAATCAATAGTTTCGGTCAAAATAATTCCTAAAGCGATTTCAGACCAATACCATGTTGGTGGTGATGTATATGTTTCATGAAAAATTACGTTTTTTAAGGAAGTACCAAAGTTGGTCACAAGCTGAAGTTGCAAAAAAACTTAATATTAATCCACGTACTTACTCAAAATATGAGACGGGCGCAACCGAACCGGACATTGCGACAATAAAGAAGCTCGCCAACTTCTTTGACGTGTCAATTGATTATCTGTTGGAGAACGACCAAAACATCAGCGACACAGACGAGATTGTCGACTTCAATAATTTCATTTTAAACGGCAGGTACACCATTAACTCAAAGTTTCCAACTGACAAGCAGCGGCGTATGTTAAATGGTATC
>JAFUTM010000107.1 GCA_017484235.1 Selenomonadaceae bacterium | reverse complement strand
TAATAAGCATATTTATACTAATAAGGAATGAGAAATTATGAATTATGAATTAATTAATGCTTATTTCGTAATGTTGGGAAAATCCGCGAGCTGGACGCGAGCGGCCTCCGAGCGCTAAGTCACGTGATGTGACTTTAGCGAGGCGGCTCTTTGCTTCTTTCTCGGCGGCGAGAAAGAAGGCTGTAACTTAAAAAAATTTAACGAAGGCACAAAACATAAACACACTTAAAATTGATTCAATTCCTTGAGAGCAAGTTTGACCAACTCTTCAGTTGACATAGATTTTTTTGCACGCTTGAATACATTGGCGATTTCTGCGCTGGTATAACCAAGTGCAATCAACGCTTCCGTCGCTTCGTTTAATGGATTATGAGTTTCAGAGGCCGCCGTCCATTCTGCCAGATCAGAATTATCTTCCGCCAACGAGTCAGCATCAATTTTATCTTTCAATTCCAAAATCAATCGTTGAGCAGACTTTTTGCCAACGCCAGGAAGTGCAGTCAATGCATTCACATTCTTCTGATAAATTGCCAGTGCCAAGTCTTTAGATGAGATTTTAGATAATATATTAAGTGCAGTTCGTGTACCGATTCCACTAACGGTTATGAGCTGAGAAAATAATTCGTAATCCGACTGACTTTTAAATCCATAAAGCTGAATCGCATCTTCGCGCACAGCAGTATGAATAAACAGCGCAATCTCATTATTGATGGTGATTGACTCTCGCGTACTGGAATCGATGAAAACTCTATACCCAACACCGTGCACGTCTAATATACAATTATCTTCAAAAACAAATTTCACAGTTCCACTAAGATAGCCTATCAATAAAATCATCTCCTGCATTTTTATTTTACAAGACACATTTTATCAATTTGTAATTTAAAATACAATGGAATTATGAAAAATCAAATTTCCATAATATAGAATAATTTCAGAAAAGTGTGTTATAATAATTAAAAGCTAATCGAAGGAAGTGATCCTCGTGTCTTCAGAAAAAAACTTAAACTCAAATGAACAACTGCAGATTGGACTATTTGGCAAACGCAGCAGTGGCAAGTCCGCATTGATAAATGCACTTCTAGGACGAGACACCGCTAATGTTACGGAAACGACTGAACCTGTTTACAAGGCAATGGATATTTATGGTATCGGTATGGTGACAATTGTAGATACAGCCGGTCTTGATTCAGAAGGCAAACGAATACAAAAAACTCAAGCTGCAGCTGAAAAGATTGATGTCGCGTTAATTCTGATTTCAAATGATTCAATCGAATTAGAGCTTGCCTGGATTAACCGCCTGACACGTGCCGGCACAAAAGTTATACCGGTTATAAGTCAAATTGATAAAATGCCTGATGGTGGAAAGCATCTTGCAGCGGCAATTTGTGAAGCCTCTGGCAAGACACCAGTTTGTGTCAGTGCTAAAGAAAAGATTGGTTTAAATGAACTTCGTGAAGCAATAATTAAAAAAATTCAAAATTAAACTTATGGACATTATGTCCAAATTTTATATTTATTTATGTTGGTGTGATAATGATGAATAAAAAAATTATACTATCTGGTTTTATTTTGGGAATGTCTATAATGTCATTACCTCTTTATTCTAATGCTGCAAATGAAAATCCACGATCTTCAGTAAATGTTTCGGTAAATGTTTCCAATCAAAATCAAGGTGCGGAATCGGAAAACGCCTCAGAAAGCGAAGACGGCTGGTATTACCTTGCTGCCGACGACAAGTATGGAAAATTCTTTAATCCAGATTCTGTTAAAGTCGTGAAAAAAGTTACAACCTCTAATGGCAAAGAAATTCCAACTGAAATTGAAGCCTGGACAAAGACTACGTACTCGCCCGAAGGCGCGATATTGACGATTAACAGTTATGAAATCCAGTCATTTTTTCCAGATCCAGAGATGTTATCATATAGTTTAGCACTTTTGAGAATTAATCCTCAAAATCGAACTATACAGTATGCAACGGAAGATTTTTACGACAAAAATGGCAAAGTCGTCTGGTCGCAGTCAGACGGTCGAATTAAAGAAGTTAATTCTCAATCATTTGAAGAAGATTTTTATGCAGCAATAGTTGATGAAATATTTCGACACGGTGAAGTAGATCGTAAACTTGCTCCAGATCGCTGGATTGACTTGTGGACGTTTACGGATGCGGACGGCAATACTACCACTGTTACTGCCGATACAACTACAATGCGGCTTAAAGGCTCAAATTTGATTCTTTGGGAGTGGCAGGAAACTAAAAATGCTCAGGGCAATGTTGTTGAAATTAGGTTTATGAAAAAAGCAGTCAATCTATTTCAAGGCACCGAAAAAATCAGCTCCGGTGATGTATGGACGCCTCAAAGTGCCGGTTGGAATAACTTGAACGATGAACACGGCGGCGCTTATAGAATGATTCGCAGTGATGAGCCGGATTATAAAGGTCTGGTGCGCCTCCGCGCATTTGCAAAAGGCTATTCTAAATGGGTTAATAGATATTCTATAGATTTAATTGAGGAATCCGAATTGCAGCAATAAACACAAAAATTTTATTATATAAAAAATGACGGCTAATCTTTATGATGTTGAGAGCCTTCTGAATCAATTATAGAGGTGATTTTATGCCGATAAAGATACCTAACAATTTACCAGCTGCTCATATTTTGGAAAATGAAAACATCTTTGTAATGGACGCCGATCGAGCTTACAGTCAAGATATACGTCCACTGCGAATTTTAATTTTAAATTTGATGCCTATAAAACACGTGACTGAAACGCAGCTTTTACGGCTTTTGGGCAATACTCCGCTTCAAGTGGAAGTTGATTTTATATATACTCAGTCATATATACCGACACACACTCCACAGGATTATCTTACGGAATTTTATGGCACTTTTAATGATGTTTGCAATAAAAAATACGACGGCTTAATAATAACCGGTGCACCTGTTGAGTTTATGGACTTTGAAGAAGTTGCGTACTGGCAGGAAGTTGCCAAAATTATGGAATGGAGTAAGACACATGTATACTCCACATTTCATATATGCTGGGGCGCACAGGCCGGCTTGTACTATCATTATGGTATTCCAAAGTATATATTGGATCATAAAATCTCTGGCGTTTATAAACATCACGTATGCGTTCAACACGAAAAATTATTTCGTGGTTTTGATGATGAATTTTTTGTTCCACATTCTCGAAACACGGAAGAGCGCAGAAGCGATATTGCAAAAGTACCTGAACTTACAATTTTAGCTGAATCCGAAGACGAGGCCGGAGTTTATGCTATTGCCAATTTAGATAAAAAGCAATTTTTTATAACCGGACACGCGGAGTATGATCCTTGGACGTTAAAACAGGAATACGAACGCGATTTAAAAGCTGGATTAAATCCCAAAATTCCGCAAAATTATTATCCTAATGACGATCCAGCTAAGCCGCCAATCGTTAAGTGGCGTTCCGTTGCTCATTTATTATTTGCCAATTGGCTGAATTATTACGTATATCAGGAAACTCCTTACGAGATAGATGCAATTTATGACTATAGCATATAGTTGCAGCAAATTTTGATTAATCTAAATCAGAATGGAGATTACTATGGCAAAGAAAATATTAGTTGCTATGCCGCTTGATAAAAAGCATCGCGATTATCTCGAAAGTCAAGCAAAAGGTCACGACGTTGAATTTAATTATGTTGAAGTTGAAAAAATTACGCTTGACGACGTGAAAGATGTCAACTGTATTATAGGAAGCATTAGGCGTAAGTGGATTAAAGCCGCCGAAAAATTGGAGTGGCTGCAAATTATTTATGCCGGTGCAGATTTATTTACAGTGCCAGGTCTTTTGAAACCTGAAACAATTTTAACAAATGCCTCTGGAGCTTATAACACTGAGGTTGCAGAACATATGCTTGCAATGACTTTTTCACTCGTAAGACACTTCAATAAATATATGCGTAATCAAGTCAATCATATTTGGAAGCAACTGGACAGTATAACTTCAGTGAAAGGCTCAACCATTCTTGTGCTTGGTCTCGGTCGTATTGGCAGCGATTACGCAAAAAAAGTCAATGCGCTTGGTGCTCACGTGATTGGTGTTAAGCGCACTATTAAAGATAAGCCAGATTACATTGATGAAATTCACACGATTGATGAAATTGATGACTTGCTTGGCAGAGCTGATATTGTTGCAATGGTGCTGCCTGGCAGTGAAGATACTAAACACATTATCAACGCAGATCGTATCAATAAAATGAAACGTGGAGCATATTTAATCAACGTTGGACGCGGCAATGCGATTGAGCCGAATGCATTGAAAGCGGCGTTGAAGTCCGGTCAACTTGCAGGTGCTGCATTAGACGTGACAGAACCGGAGCCGCTGCCTGCTGATGATGAACTTTGGGATTGCGATAACGTGATAATCACTCCACACATCGCTGGTCATCTATTTCTGGAAGAAGCGCGTGAAATTATCGTTGAGATAGCCGGAAAAAATCTTTATCGTTGGCTTAACAATGAGTCGCTATTAAATGTTGTCAACCGTCAGCTCGGCTATTAAATTAAAAGTCATACCTTGAATTTACAATTATTTGTGCCGCTACGACTGCGGAGGAATGAGGTTTATTATGAAAATGTCAACAATTAAAAAAATATTTGCAGGTTTATTTGCCGCTGGTGTATTATTTATGTCTCCACAAATGACTTTTGCTGAACGACAAGAAGTACCGGAAGATATTTATAAATGGGTAGATTCTACCAATCGCGGCAATTACTTTTTTAATCGTCAGCAAATTGGTTATGCTGTCAGTGAAGATGGATTTATTGATTTAAATACTTTGGTTGTACCTATGCTTATTACTTATGATGAAATTCAAATTCAAGACGTAATTAAAAAACGTCAGTGGAATATGAAGTCAACAAAAGGCTATGATAAACTTGTTGGACGTGCCGATTATGTTGTGTTTAAACTGACAGAAGGTACTGTTCAAGTCACGGAACGAGTTGATCTTGACGAGAAATGGGGCACACTTGATACCGATACAAGCGGTCAGCCAATTAATCTTTCAGATTTAAGTCCTAACAGCGTCAGACGCAAAATATTTCGTGAAATTTTAAAATATGCTAAAGACCATAACGAAGAAATGATTAACCGTTCTTGGGGTAAACTCACGCCTGAAGATGAACATTTATCAGAGGACAATATGCCTTTAATGAAATTAGAATTGCCTTGATTTTAAACTTGACTTTCCATAAATATTAAGTTATCCTTAATATGGAAATCAGATTTTGAAAGTGAGGAATAAATATGTTTGGTCTTGGTGTACCTGAACTTATTTTAATTTTAGTTATCGGTCTCGTAATTTTTGGACCTGGCAAACTGCCTGGCGTTGGCAAAGCGCTTGGTCAAAGTATAAAAGAATTTAAAGCCGCAAATAAAGATGAAGAAGTAATTGAAAATAAAAAACTTGCATCAGCGGATATTGCTGAAAAGAAATGAGTTCAGCGGAAGAAAAGTCAATATCTGAAGATACGGCAAAATCAAATGAGAATACTCAACTAAAAGATAATGCAAATGACGGCAGTTTAAACGATAGTGAAAATGAAGCCGATAAAAATACGCCAGATGACGGCACTATGTCACTTGTCAGTCATTTGACGGAGCTGCGGTCACGCATCATAAAAAGTTTGATCGCCGTCGCGATAGGAAGCTGTATTGGCTACTTATTTATCGAAGACATAATGAGTTTTATGACCAAGCCGGTCGGTAAACTCTAT
>JAFUTM010000106.1 GCA_017484235.1 Selenomonadaceae bacterium | reverse complement strand
TAACCAAACTCCGCCTTCCCTTTACAGCCGACGTGTATTGGCAGATAAACATCATATTTAGGAAGCCAGTACTCCTTATGTGTGGCAACCAAAATTTTTATATCCAATTAAGATAAACCTCCGGCACATACAGTGTCTTTATGAGTTGCTAAATGTTTTAAATACATCAAGTGCGCGTTTTACAATATCGTCCATATCATAATAGCGATACTCAGCTAGTCGACCAACCGCTGTAAGATTACTAATTTTGTTGACTTCAGCCGCGTACTGTTCGTAACGGCTCTTATTTTCGTCAGTAAATATTGGATAATAAGGCGTATTTTTGCCGCGCTCATAATCCTGCGGATATTCTTTTAATATAGTCGTCACTGCTGAATTAGATGGGTGAATTTTTTTAAATTCGGTAATTCTTGTGAAGTCATAATTGTTTGGATAATTAACGGTTGCCGCAGGTTGGTAATTGTCGGTCGCGACCGTTTCAAATTTCATTTCAACACTTCTATAAGGTAATGCACCAAATTTTTCATCAAACAGATCATCGAGTTGACCGGTATAAATAACCTGACCATTGAAAGGCTGATCTAAAAATAAGATTTTGCCGTCGTCAATTTTCATTACATCACTAAATTTAGTATTGAGCATTAATTTTATATTTTTATGATTCAGCATATTTTTGAAAATGGCAGTATAACCTTTAGTTGGAACAGCCTGGAATCTGTCATTAAAATACCTGTCGTCACGTCCAACAAAGACCGGCACACGCGCAGTTACTGCACCTTCGATATTTTCCGGCGACAAATTCCATTGTTTTTCCGTATAATGCAAAAATATCTTTTCATAAACGTAATCCGCCAGATAACGTAAGTCTTTATCAGTGGACTGCTTCAATTTGAGAATCGGCACTTTGGTATTATAATCATAACGATTAAGCAGAGCTGTCTCCAATTTATTTGCAAGTGGTGTTGGAAACAGTTTATGCAAAGTATTCAAATTGAAAGGCAGCGGCACAATTTGGCCGTCGATCATTGCCAATACGTGATGATGATAAACGTGCCAATCCGTGAATTGTGACAAATATTTCCAAACTTCTTCGTCATCAGTATGGAACAGATGCGGTCCATATTTGTGAATTAAAATTCCATTATCGTCGCGTTCATCGAAGCAGTTGCCGCCGATGTGATTTCTACGTTCAATGACTAAAACAGATTTATTTTTTTGAGAGGCCAGTCTTTCCGCTAAAACCGAGCCGGCAAAACCAGCACCAACTATTATTACATCAAACATTTTCTCACCACCAAAACTAATTAGGAATGTTGAATTAGGAATGTTGAATTATTTTTTTTCCTAATTTCTCATTCCTAATTCCTAATTCCTCATTAAATATCTGCTTTCCAGAGGCCGTGCAAATTGCAATACTCATAAACTGCAATTGGTGTGTCACCTTCTGCAACGAGAAAATCGGCTTCCGGTTTATCTGAAGGTGTCAAATGTCGATATTGACCGCCCTTTTTAGTTTGCAGATAAATCCACTCAATCAGATGAGCCTCGGTCATTGGGTGAGCAACACTTCCAACCTTAACGCTGACTTTATTACTAGAAACTTCAACAACTGGTACGTGCTTTTCCTGTGCAGCGTCCGTAGTATTAGCTGGCAGTGGATTCATGGGCTTGCCATTGCAAAACAGTTCGCCCGTTCCACGATTGATTAACATAATAAGTGTCTGTTTGTCTTCACTGATAAAAATTCTTCCACCTGACATAATTAACATCTCCTTTTAAATTTATAAAATAATTCTACAAATGTCAGCACTAATCAGATAAATAGATTAACTCAGTGCAGGCCTTATCAAGTTGTGATTGCCTGGCTTCTTCTTCAGTTTGAGGCATCAGTGCAAGGTCTACAACTTTGCCCGTGTCGCGCAGCTGTTTAGCTTTAGTTATGGCGTCATTAATCTTTGAAGGTGAATAACCAAGATAAATATCACGACTTATATGATTTTCGGTGATGCCCTGATGTTTTCTGGCAAGCATAATCCTTTCAATGCCAAGCGCAAAGCCGGTTGCCGGACACGCAAGTCCAAAATCTTTCAACATATGATCATAGCGTCCACCACCGGCAAGCGAATACCCTAAATTAGGTGCGTAAGCCTCAAATACCATTCCAGTGTAATAACTGAAATCACGAATAAGCCCAAGATCAAATGTAACTTTATCAGCAACTCCATAAGTCTCAAGAAGTTGATATATTTCAGCTAAATTATCCAGCGCGCGGCGACTTCTTTCATTTAATGTAAATGTACGCGCTTTATTTAAAATATCCTTGCCACCGTGCATAAATGGAATATTTTTCAAAAAATCAGCTGCATTTTTAGTAAGCGGCAGCTCATCAATTTTTTGCTCCAGTGCAACTAAATCGTGATTCTCAATCGCCGTTTTTAAAAATTCCTTAGTTTCAATATCCAAATTGTTTTGTTCCATTATACCTATTACAAATTCAATATTGTTAAGGCAAAGTTCAAAATCAGTTAATCCGGCAGTTTTCAGACTTTCAATCGCAAGAGCAATGACTTCTGCATCAGCAGCAACCGAAGATGAGCCGATTAACTCTACACCAGCCTGATAAAATTCACATTGACGACCAGGCAAAGTATGCTCATAACGAAATACATTCGTACTATACGATAATTTCAATGGCATTGGCAAGTTTTTTAAGCGACTCGCTGTCAGTCTTGCAATTGGCGTTGTCATCTCGTGTCGCAGTGCCAAAGTTCTATTGGATCGATCAAACATTTTGAACATATGCGGCTCCAGCGTTCTAAAACTGCTGCCAATCATTAAGGTATCGAGATATTCAATCGTCGGTGTTACAACTTCTTCATAACCATATAATTGGAGCAGCTTTAAAATCTTTTGCTCAATCAATCGTTTAGTGGCTGCATCTTTGGGTAAAAAATCCTGAGTTCCATATGGTGTTTCTAAAATTTGTTTTGACATTTAATCTATCACCTCATTAATATAATTTTATAGCAAAATTGGTAAATATGTCAATGAGATATGTACTTAAAATTATTCAAAGATCGTTGACGATGATCTCACAATTTGGTATCATATTAAAAATAAATAAAATTTGCAATAGTAGGAGTAATATGAACAGAAAAGTATTATTAATCGAACCGGATTATAAAAATAAGTATCCACCAATGAGTTTAATGAAAATATCAACTTATTATCGTCACGAATGTAAAGACGATGTACGATTTTTTAAGGGCGATTTAAAAGATTTTGCCGCACAGCTTTTATATGAGGAACTTTATGTAAAAATTCAAAAAGATAGACCTCAATGGAAGATGTATTTTAATGAGATTACTGCCCTTATAAAAGGCGGCAGGTACTCTGTTTTGGATAAAGTTCCAGATTGGCGCGGCACTGAATACGAAGAGATTTTTAAATCATATCGTGCACGTTATATGAGGAGAGATTTTCCAACTTTCGATATAATTTGTATTACGACGTTGTTTACATTTTATTGGAAGAAGACGATCGAAACTATAAACCAGGCTAAGATGTTTCTTAAACCTAATGGCAAAATTTTTGTTGGCGGAGTAGCCGCAAGTATTTTGCCAGATAAAATTGAAGAAGCAACTGGCATTAGACCTCACGTTGGATTGTTGAACAGCCCTAACGACTTTGGTAAAAGTGACGATGTGATTATTGATGAATTGCCGCTGGACTATTCTATTTTAGACGAGATTGATTACGAATATCCAGATAAAGATGCCTATTATGGTTATATGACACGCGGCTGCATAAGGCACTGTTCATTTTGTGCAGTTCCGACAATTGAGCCTGTATATAAAAGTTATATCAGCATTAAAGATCAGATTGATTATATAGACAGAAATTTTGGCAAAAAAAGATTTTTATTGTTGATGGATAACAATGTATTTGCCTCAAGTGAATTTGATAAAATTATTGATGAGATAAAAGAAATCGGATTTGAAAATAATGCAAGTTTTCGTATGCAAAATGAATATGAAATTGCTTATAGAAATTTGTTAAGAGGTATAAACGACAGAGCTTATATAAAAAAATTCATTAAACTATATAATGAGATCGAAAGCAATCTAAACGGTGAGGAAGCTCAACAATTTCATACTGAACGCGAGCGTCGCTTCTTGCTTTACTCTGAAACCGCAACCAAGAATGATATAATGGAATTTGATGATATTGCCAGACCTGCTTATGATTCTAAGTTTAAACCTTTGAATCAAAAGCGTTACATTGATTTTAATCAGGGTGTCGATGCGCGGCTTGTAACCGAAGAAAAGATGAAAAAATTAGCTGAAACTAGCATAAGACCACTTCGCATTGCATTTGATCATTATGAGCAGCGCGACATATATTTAAAAGCAATTTATATGGCAGCTGACTATGGAATAAAAGAACTGTCCAATTACATTTTATATAATTTTCACGATAAGCCCGAAGAATTATACGAAAGATTGAAAATAAATGTTGACCTTTGTGAAGAATTGAATATTAAAATTTATTCATTTCCAATGAAGTATCACCCAATTAATGATCCTGAATATTTCAATAATCGCAACTTCATTGGTGAACACTGGAACAGAAAATTTATTCGCGCTGTGCAGGCAGTTATAAATGCAACTAAAGGCAAAATCGGACGCGGACAAACGTTTTTTGAAGAAGCATTTGGTCATAACCACGATGAATTTTTTGATATATTGTGGATGCCGGAGTCATTAATTATTAATAGATTCCGTTATAAATATAATGTTACAATGGAATGGCGAGCTGAATTTAATTCTTTAAGCCCAGAACGACGCAAATTGGCTGAAGATATAATTGCGGTAAATGATTTTTCCGATAAGGTTTTAAATCAGTATGACGAGAAAATGCGACATTTATTAGAATACTATAGGATACCGAAATAATATTTTAAATATATTATATAACGACAGATTTTTTTGTATTTAATTATAACGACAGTTTTTTCACTTTTAATTAGTTTGGAGGTTTTTTATTTATGAAAGCAGCAATCATAATGGGCAGTGATTCAGACTGGCCTGTAATGAAACCGGCAGTTGATATTTTCAAAAATTTTGATATTGAATTTGACATAACAGTTGCCTCAGCACACCGTACTCCAAATCGAGTTAAAGAATTTGTCCAGACCTCAGAGGAGCAGGGCGCAAAAGTCTTCATTGCGGCTGCGGGCTGCGCCGCGCATCTTGCCGGAGTGATTGCAAGTTATACAACTTATCCGGTTATTGGCGTGCCCATTAGTTCGGAACCGCTAAAAGGTTTTGACGCACTCCTCTCTACGGTGCAGATGCCAAGCGGTGTGCCGGTTGCAACAATGGCAATTAATGGAGCTAAGAACGCTGCCCTTTTTGCCGTTGAAATTATTGCCACTTCTGATGAATCGGTTAAACAAAAATTATTGGACTATCGTTCAAAGATGAAAGACGAAATTGATAAAAAAGCATCTAATATTAAAAAATTGGCATTTGAAAATAGAATACATTAATATATTATTAAATTGTTTGAATTTGCATTGACTTTATTTATGTAAATTGCTAAAATTATAAAAAATCAGTCAATTTCAGTTTTTAATGAGAGGTGTAACACAATGGAAAAAGGTAATGTCATTCACGAGGGCAAGGCAAAGATTATTTATGAGACAAATGATCCAGGTCAGATCATTATGTTCTTTAAAGATGAAGCAACTGCTCGTAATGGTGAGAAAAAGGGCACGATTAAAGACAAGGGCATCATCAACAACAAAATCAGTACATACTTCTTTAAACTTCTCAAAGACAGAGGTATTGAAAATCATTATATCGGTAATCCAGACCAACGCGATATGCTTGTCAAAAAGATTGATATGATTCCGCTTGAAGTTGTTGTCCGCAATGTATTTGCCGGCAGCCTCGCTGCACGTTTCGGCAAAGAAGAAGGCACACCGCTGAGTATGCCGATTGTCGAATTTTACTATAAGAGTGATGCATTAGGCGATCCGATTATTAATCGTTACCACGCTATCGCACTTAACATTGCAACTCTTAATGAACTTAATGAGATTGAACATCTTGCATTTTCAATCAATGCAATTTTAAAAGAAATTCTCAACGCGAAAAATGTAGACCTCGTTGATTTCAAAACTGAATTTGGACGCGATGAGAAAGGTAAAATCGTTCTTGGCGATGAAATTTCACCGGATAACTGCCGTTTCTGGGATAAAGATTCCAAACGCAAACTTGACAAAGACGTTTTCCGTCACGATCTCGGCAGTCCAGAAGAAGCATATCAGGAAATGCTTAATCGTCTGACGCTGTAATAATCTAAGCATGTGCATTAATATGCTGAAAAAATTATTGATGGCGGCAATTTTAGGATTTGTGATAATACTTGCTGGCCTTCAAAATCAGGTCGAAGCTCGTGATATTTACGTTGGCACATCAAATGCAACCGGCTGGAAATGTTATGTTATGACGGAGACTATAAGACATCCTAACATTAGAGGATATTACGTTACATTGAAAATGATTACGCGTTCCGGCAATGTCAAGTACATTGATTATGAATTCTGGATTGAAAAAAAACGCTGGGAAGACGATAAAGAATATGTAACTTTTAAAAATTCTCAAGGATACAAGGGTAAAGTAAATTATCGTGGTACACGTATAGAATGGGAAATGTGGCAGATTGTTAAAAAATATTGATAATTGTAAAATTTTATTTTGAAATAGAGGAGTACACTCTTTTGGAGTCAATGCTCCTTATTTCATAATGAAGCAGTTGAACATTTGCTATGTGGAGTTTATCCACTCTTAATAAGGGGGATTCATGTGAAAGTTTTTGACTGTTTTACATTTTATAATGAGTTTGAATTATTGGAATTGAGACTTGAATCATTGTATAATGTGGTGGATTATTTTGTAATCGTTGAATCTAATAAAACTCACACTAATAAACCTAAAAAATTTAATTTTCTCGAAAAAAAAGATGAGTTTAAAAAATTTTTTCCCAAAATTCGCTATATTATGGAAGAAGACGAGGTACCATATAAAGGTATAGGTGATTGGTCTATTGAAAATAATCAACGAAACAATATAATGAAAGGTCTTATCGATGCGGAGCAGGAAGATTTAGTTTTTATTTCAGATTTAGATGAATTTCCCAAACCTGATATTTTGACACGTTTAAATAATCGTCAAGACATATTGATATCGCAATATACTCCAATACCTGCTGCGTGTGGTGGCAAACGTATCATTATTCCGTGCAGGTTAATGGTACACGCTATTGATCTTTTGGAATACATTCCTATATCAATGAATCAAAATAGACACGATTACTATTTTAACTGGATATGCAAAGAGACGTGGCAAGGAACAATTCTTACTAAATATAAGAATTTAACTATCCCACAAAATTTGAGAAATCTTAGAACTGCATTGCCTCGTGTTCTTGAAGGCGGTTGGCATTTTTCTTGGATGGGCGGTATAGATAAAGTAATTGATAAAATGACCTCCATAGTTGATGGAAATGAAATTGTTCAGAAATCAAATGACAAATTAACCGACAAACAATATGTAAAAGAAAGTATGATGAATGGAACTGATATTTATAAAATACGTTCACAAATGCTACCTTATGATATTAAAAATATTGATTTGCC
>JAFUTM010000105.1 GCA_017484235.1 Selenomonadaceae bacterium | reverse complement strand
CTGCATTTGTTTAATGTGCTCGGCATTATCACGGACTGCCAAAATTCCGCCGTGAATTGCTGGATTGAGCGTCTTAACTCGGCCGTCCATAATTTCAGGAAAGCCAGTCACATCGCTGACATAAGTAACTGGAACGCCGGCAGCCTTAAGTGCACGCATAGTGCCGCCGGTGCTTATAATTTCAACGCCAGACTTGACTAACTTTTTAGCAAAATCCACAACGCCAAATTTTTTACTTACACTTATTATTGCCCGTTTAATTTTAGTATCCATAAAAATCACCTCATAATGATTAATTAATGCGAAATATTTAATGATTTAGAAAATCGCGAGCCGGACTCAATCCTTGAACTAGGGAAAATCGCCGAACGTGATGTGAGGCGCATACCCGAACGCGGCGAGCGTGACGCGAGACAGTGAGGGGCGGCTTTTGCTAGCTTTTGGCCGCTCAAAAGCGAAATCAAATCTTAAAAAAGTTGACTGAGCCTCAACCACAAAACTGTCAATATCTTGCAAATGCTTCAACGATTGTTTTTAGTCCCCAAAATTTTGACATGCCGCCCGTCGATTTTCAATCTGCCCTCAACATAAAGCTGAATTGCCTTTGGATAAATTATATGCTCCTGTTCCAAAACGCGGGCAGATAAAGTTTCTTCAGTATCGTCATCTTTAACCGCAACCGCCGCCTGCATTATTATAGGTCCACTGTCCGTGCCCTCGTCGACAAAATGCACAGTACAGCCGCTGACTTTTACACCATAGTTTAATACATCACGATGAGCGTGTGCGCCAGGAAATGACGGCAACAATGAAGGATGGATATTCATAATGCGATTTTTATATTCGTGTACAAATGTTGGACTCAAAATTCGCATAAAGCCGGCTAACACAACTAAATCAACTCCAACTGCTTTAAGTTCTTGTAATAATTGTGATTCAAAATCAGATTGATTATCAAAAGATTTTCGATTTACACATATGTTTTTAATGCCAGCTTTTTCGGCACGTTCCAACGCCATAACATTCGGCTTATCGGTTATCACAACAGCGATATCAGCGTCGAGTTTCTTATCAGCGATAGCATCAATAATTGATTGTAAATCCGTACCGCGTCCAGAACAGAGCACACCAAGTTTAATCATTAAAAACACCGCCTCTGACTGTAACGCGGCTTTCTGACTTGACCACATTGCCGATTTTATAAAAAGTTTCATTGAGATTTTCAAGATGTCTGCAGATAGAATCAGCCGCATTGGCGTCAACAATTAATATCATTCCTATACCGCAGTTAAACGTTCTGAACATTTCGTGCCAGTCGACGTTGCCCCAACTTTTTATAAGTTTAAAAATAGGCGGCATTGACCAACTGTCTGCATTAATATCAACAGATAAATCGTCCGGCAGTGCACGCGGTATATTATCATAAAAGCCGCCGCCCGTTATGTGTACCATACCGTGAATAGCATTTTCAAACTTATTAATCAGCGGCAGACAAACTTTTGGATACAACCTCGTTGGTGTTAAGAGTTCTTCACCAATAGTTTTGTTGAGTTCATCAATGTATTCACTACCGTCCATATTTTGACGCTCAAAAACAATTTTACGCACTAAACTAAATCCATTGGAGTGAAGACCGCTTGACGGCAGGCCAATTAAAATATCGCCTTCTTTTACGCGGTCAGACGTTATCAGTTTAGATTTTTCGACCACGCCAACCGCAAAACCGGCGATATCATATTCTCCATTTTGATAAAATCCAGCCATTTCTGCCGTCTCACCGCCAATCAACGCGCAGCCGGATTCTTTGCAAGCATTTGCAACACCACTAACAATATTGGCAACTTTGTTCGGCTCAAGTTTACCAACCGCCAAATAGTCTAAGAAGAATAATGGTTCTGCACCTTGAACTAAAATATCATTTACACACATTGCAACCGCATCTTGCCCAATTGTGTCGTGCTTATCAAGCATAAATGCAATCTTTAATTTAGTTCCAACACCGTCTGTGCCGGAAACGAGGACTGGTTCTTTATATTTAGTACTGAGTGCAAATAAGCCACCGAAGCCGCCTAAATCGCCCAAAACCTCACTACGATAAGTAGCACGAACGCTGTCTTTAATTAATTTAACAGACTCATTACCGGCATCAATATCAACGCCGGAATCTTTATAAGTCATTTTTTTCATCGAAGTCTGCTACTCCTTCACATAAAAATTTTATGATTTTAAAAAATGAGGATATTTTGTAACAAATGTTTGCAAATATGGCAAATCAATAT
>JAFUTM010000104.1 GCA_017484235.1 Selenomonadaceae bacterium | reverse complement strand
CGCATAACATTGATAAATACGATATGCTTGCCAAAATGATCTATTGTTGCTTTACCAGAATCTGCCATATGTTCCATAAATTTATCCTGCAAAGGCATATTATGTGCCCAATCTTCGTCCTTCGGCGGCATATTTGTGCCTTCAGTATTACAGTGCACTTGACGTTTAACCATTTTACCGGAAGCCATACCTATTTCAATATTTTTGAGTGAACCGCCGAAGCCGCCCATCATATGACCTTTAAAATGAGTGAGCACTATGATAGAATCGTAGTTGACAAGATTTTTTCCCATTATGACCTCTTGTAAATGAAGTCCATTCTTAACTGGAAAGGCAATTCCGCCTTCCTCGTCCATTATGTCAACTGGACAAAAAGTCCAGCCATTAACTTTAAGTGTTTCTTTGTGTCCTTCTGTTGTATAGCGATCACCTAAGTACATCGTGTTGGTCTCAATGATATTGCTGTTTGGTACTTGTGCCTGAAACTTTTTCACCATATCGCGCGGCAAAATATTTGGACCATTCTTTTCTCCAGTATGCAGTTTGATACCGACTTTGCCATAAATTTCGCCGTTAATCATATTGTAGAGTTTAATGAGATGATCCGCATCAATGTTTTTGGTGAAGTAAACTTTTGCGGCTCCGCTTGTGCCGGATTTTACGAGCTTACTGCCAACGACTGGAGCTTGAGTAGAAATATTAACTTTTGTGGCAGCTTCGGCAACATTGAAGCCGCCAGCCGCCATAACTGCGGTTGCACCTGCCAGTTTAAAAAAATCTCTTCTATTGATATCCATTAAATATCACTCCTACATTATAATATTAATTATTATATCACATCGAGTGTACTTTAGTGCAATAGATTAAAATATTTTTTCTACAATCAATATAAATTGAATAAAAAATCCCCTATATGGGCTTACGTAGTAAATCATTGTTTGTTATACTGTAAAAGTAGAATTAAACGTGAGGAGCGATTTTGTGCATATTCCTGAAAATTATTTGAGTCCATCAACCTGCGCGGTTCTTGGTGCTGCTATGATGCCAGTTTGGATTATGTCGATTCAAAAGATAAAAAAAGAAGTTCCAAAAGAAAAATTGCCATTGCTTGGAATTTGTGCTGCATTTTCATTCTTGAGTATGATGTTTAATATTCCTCTGCCTGGTGGCACAACCGGCCACGCGGTCGGCGGCACTTTGATTGCAATTCTTTTCGGACCTTATGCGGCTTGCCTTGCTGTTAGTGTTGCTCTGTTTATTCAGGCGTTATTCTTCGGTGACGGCGGCATTTTAGCATTTGGTGCTAACTGCTTCAATATGGCGTTCGTTTTGCCATTTAGCGGATACTTTGTCTATAAATTATTACACGATAAAGTTTCTGAAGTCGTTGCAGCAAGTTTAGGTGCTTATGTTGGAATCAATCTAGCGGCCTTGTTTGCTGCAATTGAATTTGGTATTCAGCCATTAATGTTTGTCGATGCATCAGGCCAAGCCTTATATTGTCCATATCCGCTGTCCATTTCAGTGCCGGCAATGATGATTGGTCACTTAACAATATTCGGACTTGCAGAAGTAATTTTCACAGCGGCATTGTTATCGTATTTGCAAAAAACTTCTCCAGGAATGTTCAATGCAAATAAATCATCAAATATTAAGCCAGCTTACCTTTTGACACTTGCGTTGATAATTCTCACACCTCTCGGATTAATTGCCGAAGGTACTGCCTGGGGCGAATGGGGCGCCGATGAAATTGCAGAGGTTGAATCCAATGGACAAGTTCTCGGTTACACACCTTCAGGTATGGAAACAGGCTTCGAGTTTGAATCAATGTTTCCCGATTACTCTGTTAGCGGTATGCCGGAAGTATTTGGATATATTCTCTCAGCAATTATTGGCACTACTCTTTTAATATTGATATTTAAAATTTTGGCTTCCTTAATCGGCGGCAAGACAAATTATGAAGTCTGATGTTAAATTGCCTGAATGGGTATTACAAGAGGAAGATTATAAACCAAATCGAGATCGAGATCATTTTATTACTCGGTCTCTTTTGCGTATTATGCAAATATTGCGAGCATTAAGGTATCAATCAAAGCGAAAGAAATTGACAAAAGTCTCAGCTGTTGGTGCATTTAGTTTTGTTTTAGTACTCGTGATACTCTGTGCAAGTGCCCATACTTTAAATTTTTTATTATGTGTGCTCGCTTTGGAACTCGTATTAATGTGTTTACTTGATGGCCGGACGATTCAACAATTGTTGCAAAACTCAATTATGATGTCGATTTTCAGTGCATTATTTGTGCTGCCTGCTTATTTATTGGGTAATTACGCTATTATAATATTGTTACCTTTGAAAACTTTCTTGACGGTGACGGCATTGGGTTTACTTACAACTTTTTTCCGCTGGCATCAAATAACCGAAGCGTTAAAATTTTTTCGTTTGCCAACGGTTGTTATATTCATCTTAGATACTACACTAAGATATATAGTTTTGCTTGGAGAAATTTCCAAAGATATGCTCATCGCGTTGAAACTTCGTTCAGTCGGCAGAAATCGAAATAAGAAGCAATCAATTAGCGGTATAGTTGGCGTCGTCTTCCTTAAATCAAGAGAAATGTCTGAGGAAATGTATCAAGCTATGTGTTGTCGATGTTTTACCGGTGAATATCTAAATAGATCGAAGTCCTT
>JAFUTM010000103.1 GCA_017484235.1 Selenomonadaceae bacterium | reverse complement strand
TTCTTTTCTTCACGAGATTGACCGGACCACTCAATATTAAATCCTTCCGGTGCTTCATTGTGAATAACTTCTTCAAGTGCCGCCATCGCCTGACCTGAGCTGTAGCCGCTTGCCGCTCTTCCTGATATGGATATTGCTCGTTTTGAGTTAAATCGGCTGATCTGCATTGTGCCGGTATTAAGTTTTGAAGTAATCAGTGTATCCAGCGGAATCATACTGCCATTTGAACTTTTAACGTACATAAATTTTGAACTTTCAACTTCTGAGCGATAGAAAACGTCAGACTGCAGCATAACCTTATAAGTACGCCCAAACCGATTAAAATCATCTATCGACATTCCGCCATAATTTATTTTTAAAGCATTGTAGACGTCGGTGAGATTAACACCAAGCATTTCTGTCTTTTCGCGGTTTACTTCATATTCATAAGTCGGCGAAGTTATACTGAAGGTTGTACTGACGCCGGTGAGTTCAGGCCGCTGATTAGCGGCGGCGACAATTTTATTAGTTAAATCGTAAAGTTCTCGGTCAGTGTGATCGCTCATATCTTGCAGCTGCAGACTTAAACCACCGACGCTGCCAAGACCTGGAAGGGCAGGTGGATTTATGGCTAAAACAAAAGCCTCTGGAACAGCCGATTTACCGATTGCCATTACCTTCCTTGTCACCGAAGTGACGGATTGTTGCTTTTCCGTACGTTCCGACCAGGGCTTCAAACCAACGAACATTACCGCGCCGCTGCTTTTAGCACCACCGGACATAATATCAAAGCCGCCTACTGACATAATGGAACTAATTTCAGGAATCTGTGTGAGCATTGCGTTAGTGAGAGCGTCAATTGTTTCAGAAGTATGATTTAACGAAGTACCTTCTGGAAGAGATATGCCTGTCATAAAATAGCCTTGATCTTCACTTGGCACAAACGTTGACGGTATAATTTTATAGAGCAGACCAGTGAGGCCGCAGATAATTACCATAAAGACAATGGCAGTTTTTGAACGTTTAATAAAAGACGCTACTATTTTTATATATACATTTTTCGTGCGCTCAAAACCATTATTGAAGGCATCAAAAAATTTATCCAGTATATTTTTCTTAGCGTCTGGATCGTGAGGCTTTAAAATCATTGCACAAAGTGCCGGCGTCAATGTCAACGCTATAAAAGCCGATAAAGCCATTGAAATTGCAATCGTCAATGCGAATTGCCGATACAAGACGCCCATCATTCCGCCTAAAAATGCAACCGGTATAAAGACGGCTGACAATACAAAAGCTATCGCGACGACCGGACCTTGCACTTCTGCCATTGCTTTTTCCGTAGCTTCGACTGGTGATAAATGTTCTGACTCCATATGAGCCTCAACATTCTCAATTACAACGATTGCGTCGTCAACGACTAATCCTATCGCTAAAACCATTGCAAATAATGTTAAAGTGTTTATCGAAAAATCTAATGCTACAAAGGCACCTAACGTTCCAATAAGCGATACCGGCACGGCCAACAGAGGTATGACTGTTGCACGCCAACTCTGCAGGAAGATGAAAATTACGAATACAACTAACAGCAGTGCCTCCACAAATGTTTCGATAACTTCCTCAAGTGACGCTTCTATAAATTCGGTGCTATCCAATACTTGACCATATTTGATACCTTCCGGAAAGTCCTCACGAGCTTCATTGAGAAAATTTTTAATTTCGCCAATCGTCTCCATAGCGTTGGCGTCACTGGTTAGGTTGACCGCAAAACCAATTGACGGGCTGCCGTTGAATTTAGAAATGGTGCTGCTGTCCTTTGCACCAATTTCAACTCTTGCAACGTCTTTCAAACGGACTAAAGAACCGTTGCTGTCAGACTTAATGATAATGTTTGCAAATTCTTCAGGCGTTGAAAGCCGGCCTTGTATCTTGCCGGTATATTGTTTCTCCTGCCCTTGATTGACCGGCATAGCACCAATGGTACCTGCCGCCGCCTGCGAGTTCTGCCGCTTGACGGCACTCGATATATCATTGACGGTAAGGCCATAAGCCGCCAGCTTTTCAGGATTGACCCAAATGCGCATAGCATAATCCGCACCGAAAACCTGGACGTTGCCAACGCCCTCAATGCGCTGTATCGTGTCAAGAAGATATATATCTGCATAATTTTTAATAAAAGTCCGATTGTATCTGCCATTGTCGCAGTAAAGAGCGAATATCATTGCCATATCACTGGAAGATTTGACGGTGGTAATGCCTGTAGACTGGACATCTGAAGGCAGCTGAGGTGTTGCACTGGCGACATTGTTTTGCACTTTAACCGAGTCCATATCGCCGTCCGTTCCGACGTTAAAGACGACACTGAGACGATAGGAGCCGTCATCGCCGGACGTTGAAGACATATAGTCCATACCTTGAGTACCGTTGACTTTCTGCTCAACAATCTG